>NBMI01000167.1 GCA_002085445.1 Candidatus Parabeggiatoa sp. nov. 2 | reverse complement strand
GTTTTGAAAATTGGAATATGGTTGGAAAGGGAGAAAGTCAGACTGCTCAGACTTGGATGAAGCCGGGGCGATGACTATGTGTAAGGCTGTATGGCATTCAGGTTGGCTCAAACCATACTTCTTGGGAATAATGAAAACCCGTGCTTGAATTTCTTCACCCGGTAGATTCTCAAAATTTTCTGTCTGCTCAATAATCTCAATAAGTTCAGACAGATATTGCGCGTATGATAAATCTATGGCTAACTCTTCTTTTGGAGCCTGCTCTTCATAATCCTGCACATACGCAATCACTTTTTCGCAAAGTGTGCGGAAAAATGGCTCATTCTTTTGAACCGTCGGATCATATTTTTGGGCATATTTATATAAGAGCGAAGCATCACGAAGGCCCATATTTTGGGCGACATTAGTCAGTAGGTTATAACTGAGTTCCTTGTTTGCCAAGTTCGACACATCATGTCCATGCTGGACGCTATCAATAAACCACATAGAAGAATTGGGATTTTCCGCGTTGTGGAGTGCCTCAATATATTCATCCACAATTTTGGGCAAAATCGGCAAACCCATCTGTCTCGCCTTATTCGGATTAGCCAGCATAAAATTTAATAGAGCGCCCAATGGAGAATACTTAACCCATTGCTCCATCGAAATGCCATTACCGATTTTCTTGGAAATCTTGGCCCCCTTTTCATCCAAGAACAGTTCATACTTGTAAAGCACCGGGGGCTTGCCGCCCAGTATGGAACAGATTTTACTCGCCATATTTGCCGAGCTAATTAAATCTTTGCCATACATCTCATAATTGACACCAAACGTGTACCAGCGGAGTGCCCAGTCGATTTTCCAACCGACTTTGACTTTGCCCCCGGTAATGGTTGTGGTACCTTTATAACCACAAGGCTCAAAACCTTGCCCAGCCTGATCACATAAATACGTCAGCGTATAATTATCAGGATCGATATCAACAACCCGCGTACTATATATCTTGCCACAAGATTCGCAGATAGGAAAAAACGGACTCCAAGCCTCTCTTTTCTCTTTGGAGATGGTTGAGATAAACATTTCCCTAATCCGAGTATAATTATCCATGACTCTTTTTAAGCCATTATCAAAAACCCCGCCCCGATAACACTGAGTCGAAGAAAGGAACTCATACTCAAAACCGTAAGAATCTAAAAACCGTTTGAGTTGTCCATTCATATAATCGGCAAAACTGGGCGCTTGTTCAAACGGATCAGGAATGTTCGACAACGGCATCCCAAGGAACTGACGCAAGGTTTCATGGTTAGGCACATTTTCGGGCAGACTTCTTAAGCCATCCATATCGTCAGAAAAGGCTATCAGACGCGCTTTGACATCAGGGAAGGCGTGTTGTAGCGCCTTAATCACAAACGTCGTCCGGGCAACCTCGGCAAAAGTACCGATATGTGGCAATCCCGAAGGGCCGTAACCGGTTTCAAAAATAATCGGTTTATCTGAATTTAACGCGACAGAACGTAAACGTTTCGCTTCTTGATGAGGCCATGAAACTTTTGGCATTTTTACAACCTTAATTAGTAGATGCGCCGGCGCTAGATATACTAATGAAAAATGAAAAATGAAGAGATTACTTAAGCAAGTAGATAATTTTACAGGGTTCAGTCAAAATTTTCTACGCAAAAAATAGTTAAAACGGTTACCCGCCAATAGAACATTGACAAAGTACTATAGTATTTCAGAAAAATCCAAAATATTTATCTGAACATCCATAGCCCCTTCGATCCGAGGAATAAAAGTGCGGCAAGTCCCCTTACGTCAGGGGAGGAACGGGGTGTGTAGAAAGCTATTTCGCGTAGCGAAGAACGATGTTAAAATTGTTCCCGCGCCAAGCCTATTTATCTGAATATCTATAATGTGCAACTAAAAGCGATGGTTTCCCTTTTAATCGTTGTTTGGTGGCACAAGAGTCATAAAGAATTTGGTACTATTAGCGGCGAGTGGCGTTTGATACGAGATGGTAATGGCTTCAATCAATAACCAATTACCAATTACCAAGGCGCCAAGTATCACCCGCTCAAAAGGGAGCGAGATTGATTTATGTCAAAGCAATAAGTTGCTCATCTATTATTTTATAATAAACGATTGATAATAAGTAGCTATCCCATTATACTGCCACGCTCGGTACGAGTCGCAAATCGTTTATTGATAATGATGCACAACTTCGATTAAAATGAGAAGTTTTGCAATGCAAAATTCTTTTCCTATCAAACCTTCAGCAATGAGTGACGACACAACCTCTCTCGAAACCACACTCAACACGGGCGCATCAAAAATGCTCGCCGTGCAGGCGCTTTTGACGGCCGGTGTGGGTTTAGCATTTTACGTCTATCAAGGACAGTTAGCCGCACAAGCGGCTTTATACGGTGGCGGCATTGTCATGTTTAACGTCTGGATGACAAATCGCCGGATGCAAACCGCCGCCGAGATTGCTAAAATCGCGCCCGGCAAAGAAGTCAGAATTTTTTATCTTGCGGCCGTACTACGCTTTGTTTTTGCAATAGGATTTTTTATATTAGGCATGGGGTGGCTTAAGTTGCCACCCGTGCCTATGTTAATAGCATTTGCCGTTGCCCATTTAGGTTATCTTTTTAACGGGCAATATAAATACGTCTCAGATAATGAAAAATGAAAAATGAAGGTTTGTAGTAGTCGCTTTAGCGACTATTGCCGCTCGTTATGTTTTATACTCAAGTTTTTCACCGCCATGAGCTCAAGCTCATGGCTCAAAGCTCAAGTACCCTAAAGGGTACTAACCCACGCACGAGGTTTTGATAGCAGACTTGAGGTTTTAGCCTGGGGATTGATCCCCAAGCTAACCATCAAAAACTTGATCATCGAGTAAAATCAATGAATTATAAAACACTCTACGAGTGAAATTTTCGGCCTTTATTCATTTTTCATTTTTCATTTTTCATTCTTAATTATTATTTATGCCTTTGTTAAATTTTAAATTTTCACTATTTTATCAATATTCGCATTTATAATAGGGAGTAGTAAGCGTGGCAGAATCTACCGGTGATCTCGGCCCTGTTGAATATATTCAACACCATTTGACTAATCTATCTGTGCCACCGGCGGTGGATGGCAAAGTTGATTTTTGGACTTTCCATATAGACACTTTCCTTTTTGCGGCAGGCCTCGCCGTGTTAGTGGGATGGGCTGCCAAAAAAGTGGGCGATCATTTGGATCCCGATAAACCGACGGGGCTACAAAATTTCCTTGAAATCCTACTGGAATTTGTCGAGCAACAAGTGAAAGACGCTTTTGTCGGCTATAATCCACTGATTGGGCCCTTAGCCTTCACACTTTTTGTGTGGATTTTTTTGATGAATGCGATGGACTTGGTGCCGGTTGACTTATTGCCTTGGTTAGCCAGTTTTATTGGTATTCACTACCTGAAAGTCGTACCGACGGCGAATTTAGACACGCCATTGGCACTGGCGGGTAGCGTTTTTGCGCTGATTATTTTTTACAATATCAAAGTCAAAAGCGGACTCGGGTTTGTTAAAATGTTTTTATTTCACCCGTTTGCCGCTGGCAATATCATCGCCAAAATACTGCTCATACCCGTTAATATCGTTATGACTATCGTTGAAGAATTGGCTAAACCGGTCAGCATGGGACTACGTTTATTTGGTAACATGTTTGCGGGCGAGTTGATTTTCATCTTAATTGCCTTATTACCTTGGTGGATTCAATGGCTACCCGGCGGTGCATGGGCCATTTTCCACGTTCTTATTATCACTTTACAAGCCTTTATCTTTATGCTATTGACGATTGTTTACTTAAGTCTTGCCCATCAATCAATGGATGAAGGGCACTGATTGGGTACAGTGAACAGTGATCAGTTTTCAGTGATCAAGAGTCCAAACTAGAGTTTGGCAGTCGTCCAAACTAACGTTTGGCAGTCGTCCAAACTAACGTTTGGCAGTATTTAAGGGTGTATCTGAGTTTTGGGGAAATTATTTGGTCGCCGATCCTAAGCATGGGCAATGAGCAACATGCTTAACTTGGCTATTGCTATAGAATAACCCGTTAGGGTTTATCTCGCATAGCGATAAGCATGGGCAATCAGCAACTTGCTTAGCATTGATGCAAGGGATGTGTGAAACAGATATCCACTGTTGGCCGATTACCGATTACCAATTACCAATTAACGTGAGTTCGACTTTTCAATAGATTAATCTAATTACTTGATTAAAAAAACTTTTTTTTGACTATTAAACCCTTAACATTAATACGTCAATAGCCTGAAAATTGTGGGCCATAGAGTGAAATGAGCCAGTAAAGCTTGTTGGTTTTTTTTTTAACTGATTGATTTAAAAGTTATTATAAATAACTATTTGATATAATTAATAATTATATCAATCACAGATTATTTAAAGTCGAACTCACGTAATTACAAATTTTTCATTTTTCATTTTTCATTTTTCATTGTTAATAAAGGAGACTCTTGAATGTCCGCAGAATTGATTACCCAACTTTATGCGTCTACCGCCTTAATTGTCGGCATTATGCTGGCAGCCGCTGGCTTTGCGTCAGCACTCGGCTGGGCACTCATCTGCTCCAAATACCTAGAAGGCATCGCCCGACAACCCGAAATGAGACCCCAACTGATGGTACAAATGTTATTCACCGGCGGTTTGATGGAAGCCTTTCCGTTTATCGTGTTGGGTATTGCGATGTGGTTTATTTTCGCCAATCCGTTTCTCGGAGCAGCACAAGCGGCTATCAAAGCCCTCGGTGGCTAAATTGATAATTGACAATTATTAATGGATGTTTTCATTTTTCATTCCCATAACCGGGGGTTGACGTGAATATAACGGTCACTCTTTTTGGACAAATTCTCACATTTGTAGTGCTAGTCGCGTTTGTTTGGCGAGTTTTATGGGGCCCCATGACACAAATGATGGAGGCCCGCCGAGTCAGGATTGCAGATGGTTTAGCAGCGGCCGAGCGGGGCAAACATGATTTGGAATTAGCCGAACGACGTGCGGCTGAACGCTTGCGTGAAGCCAAACAAGACGCGGCGGATATTGTTGCCGTAGCTGGTAAACGTGGCAATGAAATTATCGAAGAGGCCAAGGAGCAAGCGCAGATTGAAGGAGAACGTCAACTGGCTGTGGCCATTAGTGAAATTGAGCAAGAAAGCAACCGTGCCAGAGAAGATCTGCGTCGGCATTTTGGGAATTTGGTATTAGCCACCGCAGAAAAGATTTTGGAACGTGAAATCGATGCACCGACTCATAGTGAATTCATCAACAAAATGGTGAAAAAGCTATAAGCATCCGCTCAATCAGTGAAACACAGTCAGTTTGATAACTGATAACTGATTGGGCTCCTGACGCGCTCCTGACGCTGCACGGCTTAAGCTTATGGCGAGCGCTTTAGGCTGAGAGAGAGCTACTCAATCCTAACGGGTTGTAACTACTCGTCAGGCAAAAGCCATTAAGTTCACCCAAAAGCGGTACGATATGGCATTGGGCGCTAAGGAGCCCTACATTGACTGATAACTGATTTCTTTGCTCCCGTTTTTGCTTTAAAAAACCGGAGCAAAGAACTGATAACTGATAACTGATCATATGGCAGAATTTGCAACCTTGGCACGGCCTTACGCAGAAGCGGTATTTGAATTAGCCGTTGAGGCGGGCAACTTTGATGAATGGTCAAATCACTTAAATTTATTAGCGGCCGTCGTTGAAGACCCTACGATGGCTGCGGTGATTGGCAATCCAGAGGTGGGTAACAACACCTTAACGCGCCTCTTGCTCGATATCGGTGACGGACATTTCAGTGAACCGGGTAAAAACTTAGTTAAAATTCTGGTGGATAACCACAGATTACCGGTAACGCCGCAAATAGCGTTTCAATATGAACGATTAAAAGCGCAACATCAGGGGCATATCCAAGTGGAAATAGCCTCTCCCTATCCGGTTGAACCCCAGCAACAGCAAGAAATTGAAACGATTTTACAAAAACGTTTGGGTAAAGTCGTTGATATCAATATCAATACTGACAAATCCCTGCTGGGCGGTTGGTTAATTCGTGCTGGCGATGATGTCATTGATCTCTCTGTTAAGGGACATCTTCAACGATTAGCTATCGAGTTGCGCTGTTAAAGCGATAAAAATGGCCTATCTGCATCAACCGCGACAGCTTACACACCCCGCTCATCCCAGAAAAGAGGTGACTTGTTTTTTAGACTCACCTCGATAAAGGGTGTGTAAAAAAAGTGTCAAAAAATCTATAAAAATACGGAACGTACTTTAAAACCGTGAAAATGAAAAGGCTTACTGCGGATTGAATGATTTATCAAATAAGTCAGTCACAAACATTTTCATGTTTCATTCGTATATCTTGCATTAAATTGAAAGCCAGGGAATGTAAATGCACCAAATTAATCCCTCTGAAATCAGCGAATTAATTAAACTTAAAATCCAAAGTTACGATTTTGAGGCTCAATCCCGTAGTGAAGGCACCATCGTCAGCATCACAGACGGTATTGTCCGTATTCACGGCCTTGCGAGTGCGGTGCAAGGTGAAATGTTGGAATTTCCGGGCGGTTCCTTTGGTATGGCACTCAACCTTGAGCGCGATTCCGTCGGTGGTGTGGTGTTAGGCCCCTATGAACACCTCACGGAAGGCGATAAAGTCAAATGTACCGGCCGTGTGCTTGACGTGCCTGTGGGTGAAGAACTGTTAGGCCGCGTCATCAACTCGTTGGGGGATCCCATTGATGGCAAAGGCCCCGTCCATACTGAACACCGTTCACCGCTTGAACGCATTGCACCCGGCGTTATCAGTCGCCAATCCGTCAGCGAACCGGTACAAACCGGTTTAAAGGCCATTGACTCGATGGTACCGATTGGGCGCGGACAACGTGAATTAATTATTGGTGATCGTCAAACCGGTAAAACCGCGTTGGCGATTGACACCATCATTAATCAAAAAGGCACCAACATTAAATGTATTTACGTGGCGGTTGGACAAAAGGCCTCGTCGGTTGCCAACGTGGTGCGTAAATTAGAAGAGCATGACGCGATGGAACATACCATCATCGTCGCAGCGAATGCCTCAGACGCGGCTTCCATGCAATTTATTGCTCCCTACGCTGGCTGCGCGATGGGTGAATATTTCCGTGATCGCGGCGAAGATGCGTTGATTATCTATGACGACTTAACTAAACAAGCCTGGGCTTATCGTCAAGTATCGCTATTGTTACGCCGGCCACCCGGCCGTGAGGCCTATCCGGGTGACGTGTTCTACTTGCACTCCCGCTTGCTAGAACGCGCCTCCCGTCTCAATGCCGACTACATTGAGAAAATCACCAACGGCGAAGTCAAAGGCAAAACCGGCTCGTTGACGGCTTTGCCCATTATTGAAACCCAAGCCGGTGACGTATCGGCCTTCGTCCCAACCAACGTGATTTCCATTACAGACGGGCAAATCTTCCTAGAAACTGACCTGTTTAACGCCAACATTCGCCCGGCTATTAATGCGGGTTTATCGGTCTCGCGTGTTGGTGGCGCGGCCCAAACCAAGATTATTAAAAAGCTCGGCGGTGGTGTCCGTTTAGACTTAGCCCAATACCGTGAACTTGCGGCCTTTGCCCAATTTGCTTCAGACTTAGACGAAAACACCCGTAAACAAATTGAACGCGGACAACGGGTGACAGAGATAATGAAGCAAAAGCAGTACCTGCCGTTGACGGTGGCCGAAATGGCCGTCTCCCTGTATGCTGCTAACCAAGGCTATTTAGACGATATAGACGTGAAAAAAGTCGTTGACTTTGAACACGCCTTGCACGGTTACATGCGAGCCAATCATGCTGACTTACTGAAAAAAGTCAATGAAAGTGGCGACTACACGGATGAAATAGCCAACAGCTTTAAAGCGGCTTTGGAAGACTTTAAGGCGAATCATACTTGGTAAGTTTTTGGAAGGAAGTTTTCTGATTACAACGGATTTTGTTGATAGCTTATCAACGCGCCAACCCCAAAGGGGTGTGAATAGCCCCAGGTGGAACCTGGGGAAGGCAATATCAAAAAGGCCTCAACCCTGAAGGGGTTGAATATGAATAGCCACAGGTGCAACCTGTGGGAAATGTCCCCCCGACGTGCCAACCCCGAAGGGGTTGAATGTGAATAAGCATAGTATTGATATAATCAATAAAATTCAACCAGTTATACATTTCAACAAAAAAAGTTACAATCAGGAAGTTTTTGGTAGGTGGGTTGAACTTCGTTACACGAAGTCACGAGTGAAGCGAGATCAACCCACCGTTTTCATCGAGACATCAATAATATTTGTGGTGGGTACAGCAAAGCTCTGCCCACCTAATACTTACTTGGATGACAAGGAGAACCGCATGTTTATTGAAATTTCACCACATGAAGGTGTGTGGACGAAGAAATACTCTGAATATCCTGATGGAACGGAACAAAGTTACCGGTTAAATTTGAATTTTGTAAGGGAAGTTAATTCTCGTAATTTACAAGAAACTAGTTACATAAAATTTTTAAAGGTTTCAAAGGAGAATACGACGAGTGAATGTGAAGAAAATGAAACGAAAAAGGCCCAGGGTCTTATTACGCAGGGAAGAATTAATAAAGAACCTGAACCGATGGCAATAACTGTCAATATAATCTCTTTTAATATTAGTGGTGATGAGGGGGTGAATGAGTGGCTTTCATTATGTTTTAGTAAAGAAGGAGAAGAAGAATTTCAAAGAATCAGAAGAACTCTAGATAAAAATACCTTTAAGTAATTTTATCGTTCTTTTAAAGAAACCTGACATGTTTTTGAAACCTGTCAGGCTTTTTCAGAGACTTTCAACATGAAAGCTCTATTTTTTATTCCGATAGCGTTTGACTCGTGAAGCTTTAATTATCAATACTCGTGACATGTATAAAAAAAATATGAACTAAAGTGATAAAAATAGACATCAATTTAATAATTATGAAGAAATGGCCTACTTTTGGGAGAGCCATAGTGTGGCTGACTGGGAACAAACTGAATCGGCCGAATTTTAAATTTCCTGATTCTAACGGATTTTGTTGATACCTTATCAAAGTGTCAACCCCGATAGGGGTTGAATGTGAAACGCAGTAACTCGCTGCGCGAGATAATAGTGCAACCTGTGGGAAATGTGCCCCCGACGTGCCACGTTGTTTGAATGTTAATACTCGATGATCAGGTTTTTGAGTTAGCCATGAGCCTGGGGATAAATCCCCAGTCTAACAGCCGAAGTTGGCTAAAGCCGACTAAATCTTTAATTAAGAAAGGAAACTCAGCTATTTTTTGTTTGAGGCGGCTAGAGAGCCTGGGGATAAATCCCCAGTCTAACAGCCGAAGTTGGCTAAAGCCGACTAAATCTTTAATCTCGATGATCAAGTTTTTGAGTTAGCCATGAGCCTGGGGATAAATCCCCAGTCTAACAGCCGAAGTCGGCTAAAGCCGACTAAATCTTTAATTAAGAAAGGAAACTCAGCTATTTTTTGTTTGAGGCGGCTAGAGCAGACTTTAGCAATTGAGTTTAAGCCTAACAAGTCGCTCCAACAGACGTGCGTCAACTCATGCGGCTGAGAACAACGACTCCCAGATGATCGTGGCATCGAACTCAATCTTGATCAGACTTTTAAGGGATTTATTGATTAACTATTTTGTCAGAGTTAAAGTAACTCATTGATTTCAAAAGAATGGCCCCAAGAGGCCCTCTATATAAATCAATTACTTAGGCGTAATGTGACAAAGTAGAACTATTCGATGATCAAGTTTTTGATGGTTAGCCCAAAGTGCTTGGGGATAAATCCCCAAGCTAAAAGCGAAAGTCTGCTAAAGCAGACTCACACCCCCAAGTTAGTGCCCTGATACGTACTTGAACTTTGAGCACAGAGGAATCGCTACTGGTGGCAATGGGAAAACTTGATCATCGAGTAACTATGAATTATCTGATTGAAATAATCTTTGAAGACGTGTTTTTCGACGCTATCGGTCAACTTATCCGGGAGTTGACTCAAGCTGGAAAAAACATTACAAACTATTCCTTGAATGCCGATTGGGAAATGGAAGATAAAATAGATTGGCACTCAGCGGACTCAATCAATCGAGCACTTAACTTAATAAAGGCACAAACTGTTGGTCTTTTTTTATTATATTTACGGACAACTCTACCATAGAAGCGTGTTTCTGCTATTATGAATAGTAAGCACTATAAAACGCTTGTTGCTATTTTTACCGATCCAGTTAATGGGAACCTAGAATGGCACAAAATTGAAGCACTATTTATTGCTTTAGGTTGTGAAATTGTTGAGGGAAACTGTTCTCGTGTCACTATTGAATGGAGAACGCGCCGATTTCCACCGTCCGCACCCAAACAAGGAAGCACTGCGGTATCGGGTACTTGATGCCAGAGCCTTTTTGAAAAGAGCTGGAGTAAAGCCATGAAAGCAATGAGCTACCGAGGCTATGTAGCCAGTATCGAATATGATGCAGAAGATCGTCTTTTTGTCGGTCATTTGGCCGACATTCGTGACACCGTTGGATTTCACGGTACCAGCGTCGATGACTTGGAGTCGGCTTTTCATGAAGCGGTTGATCACTATCTAGCCGTTTGCGAAAAGCTTGGGCAAAAACCACAGAAGCCGTACTCAGGAAATCTCAGACTGAATATTTCTCCAGAAGTACATCTGGCTATCGCAAATGCCGCTGAAATGAACAATAAGAGTCTCAATCAGTGGGTAGCTGATGTATTAACTCAAGCTGTTCATGTATCGTCTCGTACTATACCAGTCTAAAAATTCATAACTTCACAACGCCAACGCGTTGTCACGATGTCAAAACTTCGAGGAAATGCAGCAACGATATGAGGGCGCGGGAATTTAACGGTAGTTACACTGGCAAGCCCCTTTGGTGCGAAATTAATAAAGCACCGCCCCTGGCTAGCCCCAACGGGGATAATTTAGGTTTCGGTTTCGACGAGAGGAGAAAAAGACAGCAACAATATGAACGAAAGCAAAAAAAATAAGCATCAATTTAAGTAAGAATTATGAAGAAATGGCCGACTTTTGGGAGAACCATAGTGTGGCTGACTACTGGGAACAAACTGAACCGGCCGAATTTGAAATTTCACCAAATGCCCGTCGCCGTTATTTAGTGGCACTTGATAAAGCGTTATTGATTAAATTACAAAAACGGGCACGCAATCGCGGCTTGACTCTTGAAACAATGGCGAACCTACTCATAGAACAACGTATGATGGAACTTGAAACTCAAGCATAATTTTTTCTTCGTTCCCACGCACGCTCAGCCACTCATCATTAGACACAAATATTTTGGAAACAAACTAAGGCATTTTGGTAGTCCTAAACAAGTCGTGATATAAATCTGACAGGATTTTGAAGCCTGTCACTCGATGATCAAGTTTCCACTATCGCCATAAGCGATTCCTCTGCGCGAAGAGCGACTGTACGTACGTATCAGGGCACTACGAAAAACCACGCTGGTGGGCAGTCTGCTTTAGCAGACTTTAGCTTTTTTCTTAAGGATTTATCCCCAGGCGAGATTTTTCGGATAATCTGTTGAAGTCATTTGCTATGTCATTCAGTTGCTGACGATAATTCGTTGAATTCCTAATTCGTTGTACTTGAGTTGTCAATAAAGGAGTTAAATATGACCAAAGTTGAATTTATTTTAAACGAAACGCTATCTATGAATTCTTATGAAAGAGCAATGATGGCTCATTGTTTAATTTCAAGTATAGATCACCCCACCGAAGACAATATTGATCAAGCATGGCTAAAACTCGCTGAAAACAGATTATCCGAATTGGAAAATAATCAAGTCAAGCCAGTGTCATGGGATGAATTAAAACAAAAAATTAGGGACTCATAAATGCTATAAATTAATTAATTTCCACCCAAAGATTGAACAAGAACAGAGTGAGGCATATCAGTGGTATAAGCGGCAATCACCAGGCTGATGAAAATATTTTATACTCAAGAAGGGAACAAATTTTTGATAAACAAAAATAACCCAAGGGCAACGCCCTTGAAAGCCCCAACGGGGCGAGATTAATATAGCCAGGGGCAACGCCCCTGGCTTCAATAATACGCTGCTATCAAGCATTTAAGTAGAAAACATGATTATTGGCTAAAAAGAATAACATAATTGGGTTTTCCTCGTTTTAACGCGAATTCCTCACTCCGTGCGGCTATGTAATGTGGGCCATTAAAAAAATCAGTCTTATCAATTCTACAACATGGCCCACTTTTAAGGCACTCAAAATCATGATTATAGAAACAAAATAAAATCAAAAGGTTTTGGATTGAATCTTATGGACAAAAGTACCATCCAATTTGCCTTCAACAAATACTAATACTAAACCATAACCGACACCTAGACTGAGCATCGCCATGTCATTTCGACTAAAGGAGAAATCTGAGAAATCGATATTGGACGGTCAAGTTCAAGTTCCCTCCAGAGTCGAGACAAGCCTTTCGTCGGAATCGTCGGGACTCGAAATGATAAAAGCGCGGTGCTAAGGGATTATGTTTTCATAATATGAGTAGTCGATAGAAATGATTAAAATACGTCGGTTTGAAGAACCCGATTGGATCATTGTTTGGGCTATTATAGAAAAAGTATTCCGAAGTGGAGAAACTTATCCTTTTTCACCAGACATAACCGAAAATGATGCCCATAAAGTCTGGATTGAAGTGCCGACAGCAACCTTTGTTGCTATAGATAGCAATAATGAAATTGTTGGTACTTACTACATTAAGCCAAATCAGCCTACATTAGGTGCCCATGTTTGCAATTGTGGCTACATCGTTGCCGAAAAAGCACAACGAAAAGGAATTGCCTCTGCGATGTGTCAGCATTCTCAAAAGGAAGCGTTGTCACTTGGATTCAAATCAATGCAGTACAATTTGGTCGTTTCTACGAATGAAACTGCTATCAGATTATGGAAAAAGCATGGTTTTGAAATCATCGGTACTTTACCCAAAGCTTTTAATCACAAAAGTCTTGGGTTTGTGGATGCGTTTGTGATGTATAAGTGGAAAAGGTGGAACCTGTGGGAAATGTGCCCCCGACGTGCCAACCCTGAAGGGGTTGAATATGAATAGCCACAGGTGGAACCTGTGGAAAATGTGCCCCCGACGTGCCAACCCTGAAGGGGTTGAATATGAATAGCCACAGGTGGAACCTGTGGGAAATGTGCCCCCGACGTTGAATATGAATAGCCACAGGTGCAACCTGTGGAAAAGGTATCGGATACCTGCCAACAACCCCAAAGGGGTTGAATATGAATAGCCACAGGTGGAACCTGTGGAAAATGTGCCCCCGACGTGCCAACCCCGAAGGGGTTGAATGTTAATAAGTATGGTATTGATATAATCTAATAAAATTCAACAAGTTATACATTTCAACAGTTACAATCAGCATAAATAGATATTATTCACATTCAACCCCTACGGGGTTGGGGCCCTCTCCGGCCCTTCCCCAGGTTTTCCTTAAGCTATTCACATTCAACCCCTACGGGGTTGAGGCCTTTTTGAACCTTCCCCAGGTGGAACCTGGGGCTATTCACATTCAACCCCTACGGGGTTGATGGCTTTTTGAGCCTTCCCTAGGTTGCACCTGGGGCTATTCCCCCTACGGGGTTGAGGCCTTTTTGAGCCTTCCCTAGGTTCCACCTGGGGCTATTCTGGTGTTGCCAAACTAAAGTTTGGACGACTGCCAAACTGAGTCCTGCCAAACTAAAGTTTGGACTCCAAAGGTAATTAACGCTTGCTAAAACGACTAAGGTTATATATAGAATGACAGACAAACATTTTGTAGAGCATATCAAACTAGAAAATTTCAAGTGCTTTGATTCTTTGACAGTAGAAAATCTTAAGCGAGTGAATTTATTGGGTGGAGACAATAATGTTGGAAAAAGTGCATTCTTGGAAGCATTAGAAGTGGTTGCAAAAACAGAAAATCCATTGTCTTTAATAATGGCTCTTCGAGATTGCATCAATAGAAGGCAAGCTTATAATAGCCAATTTAGTGAATTTGATGTGATGACTTATGAACAAGATATTTTGCAATGCAATACTAATACTATCTCCATCACGTTAAAAATCCGTTCTAGTACTCAAATATCTCTTTCTGATACGCGCAACGCCTCCGAACAGAGTGAGCTAGATGACAATTTGTTTTTAGAAATTGCGGTTAACAATAATTCCGATACCACGCCTTATGGTAGATTTACTGAGATAATCAATCGGAAAGGGGACTCATTTGCACGTCGTACCCGATTAAATGAGAATATCGATTTCATACCGAGTACCAGCCTAGATGAGAGAAAACTATCGACTATCTATGGCAATATAGTTGATATGGGAATGATGGGGGATATTAACACCTTTTTAAAAGAATTTGATCCTCGAATAGAATTTTTAGTCATCAGACCAACAGAACGAGACAGTGTATTTAAAGTAAAGCTTAGAGACAAGCATAAGCCGGTTTTACTCTCCTCAATGGGAGGCGGATTGAACCGCTATATTGCGATTGTGTGTGCCATTTGGAAAAGTAAGGATGGACAACTCTTTATTGATGAAGTCGAAAACGGTATTCATTATGCAAAATATGAAAAACTGTGGGAGATTATCTTCAAAACCAGCGAGCAAGCGAATTATTGCCAAGTCTTCGCAACCACCCATTCAAAAGAATGCATCGAAGCCTTTTCTCGAATAGCAGAAGAATATGATCATGAACAGATCAAATATATCAATTTTTCAAGAACGGTTGATAATCCTGATAAAATCGTTGCCACAGTGTTAGATTCTGTTGGACTCGAAAATCACTTTCAACTGGGGCTTGATGTCAGATGAAAAACATTCTCATTGTAGAAGGAATAACCGATAAGAAGTTTTTAGAAGGGTATATTGCTTATTTACAAACAACCTTTCCCAAAGAATATTTCCTTATAGATGCCATCAAAAATGCAAAAGGGCAACCCCAAAGGGGTTGAATATGAATAGCCTTTCAGGCAAAAGTTTCGCGGAGCGAAACTTTTGCCTGAAAAGGTGAAACCTCTCATCGTTAGACACAAGTCTTTTGGATACCTGGTGCATTCCCAAAAGTACAACGGATACTCGAAATAAACGGATATTTTTAATGGAGCCCCAACGTGGAGCCTATCCTTTAAAATCAATAAAAATAAATTATTTAAAAACTTATGTCTAAGGATGAGAGGTTTCACCTGGGGCTATTCACATTTTCAGGCTAAAGTTTCGCTCCGCGAAACTTTAGCCTGAAAACCCCTTTGGGGTTGAGGCCTTTTTGAACTTTCCCCTGGTTTATCTCTTCGTCTCAAGCGATACCAACGAGGTTTACCCGTATATTTTTATGGAAAGCTATCGCTTTTCCGCATTTTAAGCAAAAGTGGGCCATTAACAAAAACAAGTTAATCAATTCGACAACCTGGCCCACTTTTTAAGTTCTTTCCTAGCAGCGAACGATTTATCATCGTGTCGAGATGACAGAAAGAGCAATCTTTATGACAATACTCAATAGATAGATAATTAATGCTTCAATAAAACTATGGAAATACGATTAGCGCATAAGAGTGATCTGTCACGGATTGTTGATATTTATAATCAATCTATACCGTCAATGTGTTCGACAGGTGATCTTCAACCATTAGATAAAAATGAACAAATACCTTGGTTTGAAGAACATATACCAACAGTATGCCCCATCTATGTTGCCGAGATGAATCGCTTAGTCGTTGGATATAACTCGCTCAGTCTGTACCGAGGTGGGAGAGGCGCATTTAGATATGTCCGCGAAACCAGCTTTTACGTTGATAATCAGTTTAAAAAAAAAGGTGTAGCAAGCCAATTAATGGAATTCGTTTTGCGGCAATGCGAAATATTGCAGGTTAAAACGCTTATCACTTTTGTCATGGCGCATAACAAACCAAGCATTCATTTACTAAAAAAATACGGTTTTGAAAGATGGGCACTGCTACCAAACATTGCTGATTTCAATGGTAAAGAGTTTAACCATACTATTTACGGTAAAAGGCTAATTAATAGTTAATGATTAATGATTAATGATTAATTGTTAATTCCCTTCGGGCTAAACACCAAACTCGCATGAAGAAGGACTTATACTCATGAAAAATTAAAATTTTATTGATAAGCGACTAGAGTTGATATTGAAGTAATAACCGGCCGAGCATTTATCTAAACGGAGACACAGGAGTCCAAACTTTAGTTTGGCAGGACTCTTAATGGAGTCCAAACTTTAGTTTGGCAGACATCCAAACTTGAGTTTGGTAGGCATCCAAAATACTTGGAACTTATGCAATAATTCTTGGAACGAATTAAGACAACGCGACTTATATTTTACACGGCTAAAAACTGAAACATTGACACGCCGGCGTGGAACGCCTTCTGCGTCCATCGCCTGTTGTGAGCGGTGGCAACTTGCGTGTTGGTGCTATGTAACCGCCAGGTGTAATCTGCCCCAAAATGCTGAGGGTGGATTACGCTCTGCTAAGGTTCCATACGTTTTGACATTTAATCGCACAGTTCAGAAAAATACGTGGGGCAAACTTCCAGGGTTGATCGCGCTTCGTTTGATACAAAGTTTGCCAAACCTCGCTTTGATATAGGGTATCTGAACAAATGGACATATTGGCCTTTAGTGATATTCATTGTAGTACTAATTGTATAAATAAAATATTAGAGAAATCAAAGAATGTAGACTTAGTCATAGGCGCAGGTGATTTTTGTAATGGACACAGGCTAAAGGAAGTCATAAAAAAACTAAGTCGTATCAACAAACCCTCTGTGTTTGTTCCAGGAAACTGTGAAACATTTCAAGAACTCAATGAGGAATGTAGAAATTGGAAGACGGCGAATGTATTGCATGGAACCGGCATTAATCTGGATGGTATTGATATATTCGGAGTGGGTGGTGGCATACCAGTAACACCATTTGGAGCTTGGAGTTATGATTTTACCGAAGAACAAGCCAGAGAATTGCTCTTAGAATGTCCAGAAAAGTGTCTATTGGTAACCCATTCTCCACCGAAGGGAATTTTGGATGTTTCGTCTTTGGGCGAGCGCTTAGGTAGTGTAGCCATAAGAGAAGTATTAGAAACAAAAAAGGTTAAACTTGCTGTTTGTGGTCACATACATGCCAGTTCTGGGCAAATTGAAAAGTTTGGTGATACGAATGTTATTAATGCGGGCCCTTATGGAATAATATATACCATGAAAGAATAGCGGCTAACTTTTTTATCGTTTCCATGAAACGGTGAGGATATAATACGAGTGTTTGGACGACTGCCTTACGTTTGGACGACTGCGCGTGAGGCGATAAATCGCCTACTACAAACGGGCCTTTTCCTTAACCTCGATGATCACGTTTTTTCGTGCAAACGCCCAAGGATTGTTATAAAAAAGGATGGGTTTTTTGCTAAATTTATCGCAATGAACGTTTTTGTTAATCTGCTTTCCTCAAAAAACCAAGGTTTTGTCGAATTGACGGTTTGGGGGCCAGGTTGTGAAATTGATTGCGGTTGATTGATGGCCTTTGATTGAAACAACACAAGTGGGACACTCTTTATCGATACAAAACATATCAAGAAATCCGAATTAAAATATGCGCTAATCTAAAATCCCTTATTATATACAATCCTTGTAGTTATTATTGTCAGTATTAACCAATTCATTGGAACAATACCATGAACAATGAAATTATCAGCTTTAGCTTACTAATAATAGCGCTCATCGTCGGAGGCTGCGGTAATCTTGTCGTGATTGCCCCCACTGATGTGGAGGATAAAGTTGCAGTATGCCGTAATAACTCCCAGAGACGGCTTGTCACATTAGACTATATTGTGGGAAAATACCCCGTTCCTTGCCAAGTCGTCTATGAAAAACAAACTGAAAATCCCGGCCATCGTCAAGTCTTGTGGGAGGCAGACCAAACGGTGGGTTATTGTGAACAGAAAATGGAAGAGTTTATACAAGAGCTAAACGGAGAAGGCTGGCAATGTTCTTATGATAAACAAAGCCACGTAACTCCAGTTGCTAAAAAAACGCCACCCCAAGCTTCCGAGAAGCAAGCTGAGAAGGCGGATTATAGTACCCTCTATCAGGGACAAGATAAAGTTGCAATATGTACCAACAACTCCAAAAGAAGGCTTGTCACATTGGACTATCTGGTGGAGGAAAACCCAGTGCCTTGCCAAGTCGTTTATGAAAAACCCACCGAAATACCCGGTCATCGTCAAGTTTTGTGGTATGCAAAACAAACGGAGGGTTATTGCGAGCAGGAAATGGCCGGTTTTATACAAAAGCTAGAAGGATATGGCTGGCAATGTGAATATCGAACTGAAAAATGACAAATTAACAAAGGCTTATGAAATGTGCAACTTTTTTTAAAAACCGCCAAAGCTAAAGCTTTGGACTCCATGTGAGGACACCAATGGGAAAAATACCTATAAAAGGGCTTATCGGCCTAACAATAATAGTTCTATTCGTCACGCTCGGTGACAGTCGAATTGCTGCGGCGGCCAGTGACGTAGTAGACAAAGTGGCAACCTGTACGCACCACCGCAATAAACGGATTGTGACATTAGACTATCGATATGAAGGACGCAAAGTTCCCTGCAAAGTCGTCTATGAAAAACCGACTGAAAAACCCGGCTATCGTCGCGTGTTGTGGCGTTCTAAAAATTCGGTGGGCTATTGTGAGCGGAGAATGAAGGGTTTTATACGAAAGCTCAAAAGATATGGCTGGAAATGTTCGTATAAAAAAGTCAAATCTGAAACGAAATATGAAAGGCCATCTAAAAAGAAAACGCCTTCTAAAAAACGGCCACCTAAAAAGCCCCCACTTCCAGTGACGACTGTCGCTAGTACGGAAGCGAGTTACAAGGCGAGTTGCAGAGGGCAGCAACTTAAGCTAGCCAATTCGATCACAAAAATTGCCAAGGAGCTGAGCGGATTAAAATTCAGTAGCCGTAAATTGCAAGATTGCTCAGGTATCTTTCATAAATTTGTTGGAAAGTTTAAAGCTGAGTATTGCCCTAACGATGATTATCCAAAAGTCCGTAATGCACGGACTACTATAGGAATTGCAAAATGGTATCACCGACGTGGCGAGTTGATACTTGTCCATGAACCCTTGAAACAATCGCATTTTATTAAGCCGGGTGCGGTGATGTTTTATGGTTATCGTAACCGAAAGTATAAAAACTTTAAGGCTAAAGACTTATTTATTCGGGGCCGCGGCATTAATCATCTAGGTGTTGTGGTATCGGCCTCTCGGGATGCGAAAGGCCGTGTTGTTAGCTATAAACTCTTTCATGGGCGAAGGCCGGGTAAGCCCTCTGGAATAACCGACTTTCATAAACGCAAACCCACTCGATCCTCTTACCCGCCGCTTGGTAATGGTACAGAACAATGGGTGGCTATTGCGCCGTTGGTGAAACACTCTAAAAAGAAGGTGGTAAAAGTCCTCTATGGTGAGGCCTCATACTATGCTAATAGTTTACATGGTAACCTGACTGCCAATGGTGAACGATACAACAAAAACAAGTTAACCGCGGCACATAAGAAATTACCTTTTAGGACTCGTGTGAGAGTCACCTATTTAAAAACGGGCAAGTCTGTAGAACTCGTGATTAATGATCGTGGCCCTTTTTATAGGAATAGAATTATCGATCTTTCACGTAGAGCGGCTAAACTGATCGGCTTAATCAAAGACGGACATGGCCGAGTGAAAGTAGAGATTCTAAAGTAAGGACTGGTATAATTGTGAATTGTGTGAATTGTGACGTAAACGAACCGAAGGTCAGCGGAGCTAATTGTGAATGAATAATGAATAATGCTTATTTATAAGCTCTCAATACGGTTACCAAGCAACAATTCATTTTCACCCTTTTGAAGCACGTTCCATATACACTTCTCACTGAAACAGATCACTCAAACAGATCATTGATAACTGATAACTGATAACTGATCACTGAAAAAAACTGATAACTATGTTTACTGGTATTGTACAAGCTTATGTAGAAGTCTCAGAAGTCTTAGAAAAACAAGACTTAACGACATTTTCGCTCACCTTTCCAGAGGAATTACTGGAAGGATTGGAACAAGGGGCAAGCATTGCTATTGACGGTGTCTGTTTCACGACGACAAGCGTCGAAGGCAAACGGGTATTTTTTGATGCGATGAAAGAAACATTGCAGCGCACTACTATCGGTCATATAAAAGAAGGAAAATATGTCAACGTTGAACGTTCTTTCAAGATAGGCGATGAAGTTGGAGGACACATCGTCTCAGGGCATGTGCATGCAAAGGTTGAGATTATCAAAGTCGATACCTCAATACCAAACAATCACATTATCACATTTAAAGTCCCTCATCACCTGATGAAATATATTTTTTCAAAAGGTTATGTGGCCCTAGATGGCGTGAGCCTCACCCTTGTCGATGTCAATAAAACGGATGATACTTTCACGGTTTACTTGATACCAGAAACGTTGAAACGAACCACCTTTGGCATCAAAGGCAAAGGTGAATGGGTTAATATTGAGATAGATACTCAAACTCAAACAATTGTTGATACAGTGGAAAGAGTCCTAGCAGAAAAACAGGTAGGCCTATAAAGTTGTCAGTTCCACTCTTTAGTACAACGGATACGCGAACCGTAGGTCAGCGGAGCTAAATAAACGGATATTTATAATGGCTCCCTAACGTGGGGCCTACTCTTTAAAATCCATAAAAATCAATTATTTAAAAAATTATGTATAAGGACAAGGGTGAAACCTAGGGTGTGCGGGACAAGGAGTGGGCCACAACCCCGTAGGGGTTGCATAAGAATAGCCCCAGATAAAACTTGGGGTGATGTTGTGAAACCTGGGGTGGGACAAAGAGTGGGCCACAACCCCGTAGGGGTTGAATATGAATAGCCTTTCAGGCAAAAGTTTCGCGGAGCGAAACTTTTGCCTGAAAAGGTGAAACCTGGGGTGGGTGAAACAAGAAGTGGGCCACAACCCCGTAGGGGTTGAATATGAATAGCCCCAGGTGAAACCTGGGGAACAAATCGATCCAACCACAACCCCGTAGGGGTTGAATATAAATAGCCCCAGGTAAAACCTCAATGCCATTAAGTTAAGGAAAATGTGTTATAGTTATTAGGTTTCAAACAGTAGGTAAAATCAATTTATGGAAAAACACACACTAGATGACGAAAATGACAAAGCCGCCCGATCAATTTCGATTATTCGCGAGTTGTTAAACGATGAGTCATTTAAAGATGAGCATCGCACAGTTTACAATTTTTTTACCAGAAAGTCAAAATTGGACTTTGTAGCAGTCATTTTGATAATTTTACTTGCATAGCATCAAACCGTTACAGCTTGTTTTAAATGAATTTTTTAAAAAACTGAACAACGGCGTTTTAGTAACAAAGAGTGCTTTTACTCAAGCACGTCGTCATTTAAAACCTGAGGCGTTCATCACGTTAAATCAAAGAGCAGTGCTTGATGTTCTTTATGCCGATGATAATTTTGAAAACGC
>NBMI01000397.1 GCA_002085445.1 Candidatus Parabeggiatoa sp. nov. 2 | reverse complement strand
GTTGTACTCGCGTAACAATTCGTTTATCCGCGTAATTCGTTGTACTAGACAAGCCTTTTGACTATCACTCTCCAATCATATACACTCAACAACAAGGATCAAGCCCGGAAACTTATTGAAAAGCCGAACTCACGTTATTAATAAAGCCCCAACGGGGCGATATTAATAAAGCCAAGGGCACCGCCCCTGGCTTTAATAATTTAAATTTTCACCCATACAACATTTGGAGCAATCAATGAGTGAAGTCAAACATTGTCGCCTATTAATCCTGGGATCGGGGCCTGCCGGCTACACAGCGGCCGTCTATGCAGCCCGTGCCAATCTCAATCCGGTTATTATCACCGGCATGCAACAAGGTGGACAATTAACGACCACCACTGACGTTGAAAATTGGCCGGGCGACTATCAAGGTGTGCAAGGCCCGGAATTAATGGATCGGATGCTTAAACATGCTGAACAATTTAACACAGAAATTATTTTTGACCAGATCAATGCCGTTGATTTAAAACAACGCCCATTTAATTTAACGGGCGATTCTGGCAAATACACTTGCGACGCGCTGATTATTGCCACGGGGGCTTCGGCCATGTACTTAGGCTTACCCTCCGAAAAAACATTCAATGGTAAAGGCGTATCGGCCTGCGCCACATGTGATGGCTTTTTTTATCGTGAACAAAAAGTAGCCGTGATAGGCGGTGGCAATACGGCCGTGGAAGAGGCCTTATACTTAGCCAACATTGCCTCACACGTCACCTTAGTACATCGGCGCGATGCCCTTCGTGCCGAGAAAATATTGGCTAATCGTCTGCTTGAAAAGCAAAAAGAAGGCAAAGTCACGATTGAGTGGAATCACGTCCTTGACGAAGTGCTAGGTGATAACAGCGGCGTGACCGGAATGCGTCTTAAAAATGTCAAGGATGGCAGCACCAAAGAACTTGACTTGCACGGTGTCTTCATTGCCATCGGGCACAAACCGAACACGGACTTGTTTAAAGGGCAATTAGACATGAATAACGGCTACCTTGCGGTCAAAAGCGGATCAGAAGGCAATGCACAGGCAACCAGTGTGCCGGGCGTATTTGCCGCTGGCGACGTATGTGACCATGTTTACCGTCAAGCCGTTACTTCTGCCGGAACGGGCTGTATGGCGGCGTTAGATGCAGAAAAATATTTAGACAGCCTTTAGTCAGTGATCAGTTATCAGTTTTTCAGTGATCAATGAAACAACTGATAACTAATAACGTGAGTTCGACTTTAAATATCAATTTTTTAGTAAATTATGAGTTATATCAATTAGTTAGTGATAATGGCTTAATTATCAATCAGTTAAAAACATCAATCAGTTAAAAACAAAACCCATAAACTGTACTTACTTATTCCAATTGATGGCCCACAAATACTCGGTTTTCACCTATTAATACTAAGGGTATTTCATCTAATAAAAATGTGTTTTTAATCAATTAATTGTCTTCAAATAATTGATTAAGAAATGATTTATATAACTTATTGAAAAATAAAGTCGAACTCACGTTAATAATATATAACTAATAACTGACAACTGGACTTTATCAGAAATCAGCGTGTTTTTATTAAAATGACACCGAGAGTTTGAATTACGATAATATTTACTGAATGACGAATAACTGATAACTGAAGATAACTGATAACTGAATAACTGATAACTGATAACTGTTCACTGAAAATATGCGTTATAGATATCAAGCGATAGATGCCCAAAAACAAGAAGTCAGCGGCATTTTAACGGCCGAAGCCGAAAGAGAGGCCGCCCGTCAACTCCAACGACGAGGCCTTACGCCCCTCTCTCTCACATCAGTGGGCGCAAAAACTCGTACCACCGGTGGCAAACCCAAACAGCGCGACATTATTCGCCTTGCGCGATGGTGTCGTTCAAATGGAGTATGAAGCGCGAGTCGCTGATGAAATGCGTAACGCGATGATTTACCCTATAATCCTAATCGTCTCAGGCATTGCCGCCATCTTGATGATTTTTACTGTCGTCGTGCCCCGCTTTGCCGGCATCCTCAAAAATCGCGGTGACGACATACCCATGCTTGCCCAATTTGTCCTAAGCACTGGCATGTTTTTTAATACCTATTTTCAATGGCTTATCGCGGCGGTGGCCCTGTTGGCGATTTTTTTTGTTACAGGGTTGAGTCAACCGAAGTTACGCGCAAAACTCAAAGATGCCGCAACAAGATTGCCGCTACTAGGCGTTTGGATCATCGAAGCCGAAACCGCCCGTTGGGCAGCAATGATGGGTACATTACTAGAAAATCGCGTTCCTCTATTACGGGCACTTGAATTAGCCGCTCAAGGGATTAAACTACCAAGCCTTAATGCCAAACTCACTCAAGTCAGCAAAGCCGTCAAAGGCGGGACGAGTTTATCGCAAGCCCTGCAAGAAAATGATGCCTTGACACCGACGGGGCACAATCTGATACGCGCTGGTGAACGTGCCGGTGAATTGCCTCGCATGTTGCGTTCACTAGCCAAACTGCTAGAAGAAAGCTCACGAGTGCGAATGAAACGCTTTTTGTTGTTGATAGAACCGGTGGCGATTTTGGTAATAGGTGGCATAATAGGCGTAATTATCACCGGCGTGATTTTGGCAATTACCAGCGTCAATCAAATTCGCTTTTAGCAATTTGCTAAAAATCCGATGCCTTTGAGACATCGGATTTTTTAAAAGTACAATTACCGATTACCAAGATGGATAAAACACTCAACCAAGCGTTACAAGCTAAAGTGCCTAAAAAACCCACCACGCCCTCTACCAGACATCATTTGCCAGAATTTCCTGATGAATACACCCCAGCACAATGGATTTGGCCGCCTTTTGCCGGGCGTTGCATACTCGATAAAATTTTTAAATATGCCTTAAGAGCCCGCTTACAGCCGGATGGCACATGGATTATCAAGGCAAAAAACGACTGGCGCTGCTATTCCAAATCGCATTGGTTGTACGAAAGCGAAGAAGCCGCACGCGAAGCTTTACGTGCAAACATGCGTATGCACCTACAATGCAGCCCAATTCTGTCAGAACAACGTTGTGTAGTGGTTGCCTTTCCAATCAATAATACGTGGCGTTTGTGGCAAATTGTCCACGTTGAACCCACCTTGGCAGAAGATTTAGCAAAAGCACTGCAAGAAGAACAGCCTGATAAACTAGCTTTAGAAACATTTAGAGGTGCCACACGCCACGCGGATGCCTTACAACAAAGCACACGCTATCCCCCTTTACTCAATCTCACGCTAGAAAATTTAGGCATTGATGCTGAGCGGCAACTGGTTTACTTAGGTTGTGTGGACGAAGAAACTAACGCGATTCAACCAACCACAGAAGAAGCATTAGTAGAAACTATAAAACCGGCATTTACCGCCCCGATTGCCCAAGCATTACCAAATATTGATGTCGCCGCGGTAGTGAAAGAGTTTGAAAAAATGGACGGATTTGAACAACAGTATCTGGTAGATATGCTCACTCAACTCGTTAAAAATTTTGCTAATCGGTAATGGCGAATAGCGATAAACCAATTAAAACGGGAATGATAAACAACAGCTTCGCCAATTCCGCCAATGGCGACATTCGCCGCGAATAGCGAATAAAATCAAAAAGTTATTTAAAGAGGGACTTGCAAAACGCCGACGAAGCCAATTGCTAAAGCGATTGGCGCTGCGTTTTCGTACCTTAAAGGGTACTATAACGGGTTTAGTCGGTTTTAGAGCGTGTTTTAAAAGCATTCATTCGGTATTAGCCTTTATGCTTGCTAAAACCTTCGGGGTTAGCATTACCATAACAAAACCCACAGGTTCCACCTGTGGCTATTCACATTCAACCCCTTCAGGGTTGGCTTTACCACAACAAAATCCACAGGTTTTACCTGTGGCTATTCACATTCAACCCCTTCAGGGTTGATTTTACTTTACATTTACCACAGGTTTCACCTGTGGCTATTCATCTTGACGGAATCCAAGTTCGTACAAACGTACTCCGAGTTCACGAAATTCCACCCTCATACTCAGGCAAGCTAGTCAACCGAATAAACTTATCAACGCCCTCGTCTGTTTGCAGTTGCGGAATATCGAGCGCATTGATGACACTGACTTGTCCACCCTTCCTTTTGACTAATTTCCATCTCTTCTCATGAATGTGACGGATAAGATAAGGATGATGACTGGTTAGGATAACTTGCAAGTGCGAAGTCTTATTTAAAATAAAATCTGTCAGCCCCGGCATACAATCTTCGGGTGCCATAGTAATTTCTATTAAATGAGCGAAAGTACGAAACATACCGGCTGACATTTGCCATTGAGATATCCATTTTTCAGAAGTCTTTTCTTTGAGATTAACAGAAAATTCATAAATACCGCCGGCTTCTTTCGTGAGATTGACTTTAATATCTTCGACAGTCGTAAAAATTGAAGTAAATTCTTGTTTTATTTTATCAAATTCATCAGGATACTGTTGTTTAAATGCCTGATGAATGGGCCTTATCGTTTCTATTTGTGAAAGTAAATTAATGGCACTTTCATTCTGTCTGAGTGCTGGAATTTCTTCATTGTTAAGTAAAAAGGAAGAATCATTACGTTTTAACAGCGTGGTGCTTTTATCTCCCTCTTTTTTAACGACTTCTTCAAAAAGAATAGATGACTGTTTTGGTTGAGCAAAATGTGAAAAGTTTGGCTTGACTAAACTGCTTTCAAACTTCCACTGATATTCTTGCCCCGCATACTTAAAACCAATTTCCCACGCTTCGCCATTGAGTTTACACTTACTCTCTGTCGCCACCTGACAAACAAATTCTAGGGCTTTAAGAATTTTAGTTTTGCCGACACCGGAGATACCCAGCAAGAGGTTTAAGTTATCAAAAAAAGTTTCTTCCAGATGCCAATTTTCTTTTTTATCAGTGAATTTAAAACGGGTTATTGGCATGGTACACCTAGTCAATTTTTAGTTAGACTTTGCATCGTTACAAACTGCTGCGCTTTTGGAATGAAGACAGACGGAGAAATCTTGGACTTAGAAGGAGAAGTTCTCAAGTTCAAGTTCAAGTTCAAGTTCCCTCCTTTCGTCCAATGCCATTAAGTTATACTCAAGAAGGAAACAAACTTTTTGAGAAACCTTTCATAACTTAAGTAACTACCGAAAAGCCCCAACGGGGCGAGATTAATATAGCCAGTGTAACTACCTGGATAGCCAGTGTAACTACCTGGAATTCCTACAAAAAGTCTCAAATTGTAAGCGCGACTGAGGGCCATAACTTAATTTGAAAACATATTTTATGGCCCCCAAAATCGATAGTCCAAAAACCCGCAAAAAAAATAGGTCAATAACAGGGGCCAGCGTATCACGACTCTGCCTTCCTAGACGAGTGTTTGGACGACTGCCTAGACTTGGAGGACTGCTAAACGGAAGGAGACGACTGCGCGTGAGGCGATAAATCGCCTACTACAAACGAATGGGCTTTTAATGGCAGTCCCAATTATAAAGCACCCCAGAAAAGTCCAATTTTTCAAAATCGGCTTCTTTGATGAAAAAGTTCCCTACTCCGCTATCGCCCCACAAAATATCGACAGCATTATCCGTATCAATTTGCAACAGCAAAATGTACTTTTCACCCTCCACTATCTGAGGACGTGGATCCTCCTGAGTAAAATAGGCATAACCACCCATTCTATGTCCGTCTTCTGGGAAATTCTTGACATATTCCTCAAAAATATCCAATTTCTTTGAAGCAAAATTTTCAAAGAATTCCTCACCGAATAATTCGCAAAATTGGTAGTCAGAAAGCCCAACGGGTGCCATTTTTTTCTCAAATTGCAATGAACAACGGCAACCAGACAAGGGCAGGTATTCAGGTTCAGGCAAAAAGCTAAAATCGGTGACTAAATCCTCTTCTGATTGAGAAATCGCCGGGAAATAGACCACACGAAATCCCTCTTGTTGGGTTGGATTGTCAAAATCGGCCCCGTAAAGTCCGTTATCCGCAATGTAAAATTGCAAAATCCCTGTTTGTGGAAAACCCGCCAAACAAGGGACTTCTTCAAAGTTAATTTGAGCCAGTAAAAATAACGGGTTGCCTTGAGCATCTTTGGGATACTCGCTGCCTTTGGGCAAATAGGGCTCTAGTTGGTGTGTCATGATTTTTCCTTGCTGTTTGGACTGCCCAAACTAAAGTTTGGGCTCCTATTTTCTGCAATAGCAATCCGTTGTGATCCTGAATACTATTAACGTGAGTTCGACTTTAAATATCAGTGAGTTATAGAATTATTAATTCTATCAACTCGTTATTTATAAATAATGACTTTTAAATTAATCAGTTAAAAAAATATCAACTCGTTATTTATAAATAATGACTTTTAAATTAATCAGTTAAAAAAACATTGACTGGCTCATTTCACTCTATGGCCCACAATTTGTAAGTTTTTACGTATTAATGTTAAGGGTTTAATCGTCAAAAAAGTTTGTTTTATCAATTAATTATTGTCAAACACTTTATTAGTCTCAATTGAAAGTCGAACTCACCTTATTAACAAAGTTGAGAAAAACTATGTTCAACCCACTTTTTATAGACTTTTACTGGGCGCATTTCCCCGCTATTCCTCACCATGAGTACAGCGAATTGGGAAATAAACGAATGCTTTGAATGGAATTGTTATTTTCGTAAAGTTATAGTGTGAACGGGTGAAATTTAGA
>NBMI01000396.1 GCA_002085445.1 Candidatus Parabeggiatoa sp. nov. 2 | reverse complement strand
AGCAACGCAACCATGATGGCGAGTCCGTAGATGGAAATGTCTTGATCGGCGATGTCGTTCTTGAGCCACCAGAGCCTTATCAGCAAAACGCCCGCTAACAGGGCGGCGACGTTATCCAAAATGCCCAACAGGTGAACGGCGGTGAAAAAGCTGATACCATGTCCTAACCATGCCAGTGCTGCCAAGGTTGCCAATAGGGGGCTGGTCCAATTCAAGAGCCAGAATAAATTCTTACTGGCCTCACTTTGAGAACGGAGAGTTTTGTCCCTAAGCCAAAAGAGGCTCCCCGCCAGCAACACCTCCTGTAAAGCATACCAAGGTAACAATGAGATAAACTGGGCATCAGGTAGCCAAACTAACCACATCGTATGCACTACCCCCCCTAATAAAATGACACTACCGGTCAACCATCCGCGTGCCATTGATATCCGTTGGCTCAGTAAGCCAAAGACCAAACTTAATCCCGCCAGCCAAGTAATAGTAAACAAGCGTTCTCCCAGCGAAAGGCCCGGTATATATATCACGCTTAGCAGGGCCGCACCGAAACTGACTGGTAGCCAGTAGCGCATGGTGCTTATCACAACTGCGCGGGCTTCTGTTAAAACTTGAGTTTTTGGCGCAAAATGTGAGGCTAACAATAGCCCCGTCGTCCACAAGCTCAGTAGTAACGGCACGTTGAACCAAGCGTGGAAGAGCAATAATAGGGTATTCAACAGCGACAGTAGGAAAATATGCGCAGGTAACCGCTGGGGGCGCAGACTTAAGATGTGGAGGAAGGATAAATTAAGCAATATCGCCAAAGTGATAAAGTACACCCATAAGCCTTCCTTCATTTCTCCCAGTAAATATGATGAGGTTGCCACTGCTATCACTAGCAATATGAACCCTAGTAGGATAAAAGGCCAAACAAATAAGGGTTCAGCTAAGCGATTGATTTTCCAATTCTGACCATAGCGTTGTGACAGTGTTCCCAATCGCAACAACAGATTACTCCAAACGATTGCGCTAAAGATAAAGAACGTAGTCTCCCTATCAGAAACGGGCTCAAACAGCGGAAAAAGCGCACTCAAGCCGCTGAGAGTCAAAGTGAAGCCGGCCAACCACGGCAACCATCCCCACTCGGCATTGCGGAACATGAGCAATAGATACACCGTGACGATAAGTAGGGTATGCCACAGCGGAAACTCAAGCATCAACGTATCCAGCCCAAAACCGCTCAACACCAATAGGAGTCCCAACACTGGCCAAAAATTGGGCGCAATGGCCCACTGCTGCCAACGTGCATTTAGGCGAGGTAGTCCATAGTTACTGACTCCCCATAAAACAAAGCCCCAAAACATCAGGGCATAAGGGATGAAAGCGGGTACAATGCCTTTTTGTAATGCCGCTCCCCAAAAGAAATCGGTAACAGCGATGCTCAACAGTAGCGCGATACCAACGCCGCGGAAGGCCTATTGCCAGCACGGCCAGTAGGGGTGTTATCTGCGCCGCTTCTAATAAGTACAGCACCGATAATCCCGAAGGCAAACCATACAGGATGAGTCCACCCAAGCAAGCACTCGCTATTAACAAATAGCTATGTAATTGCAAGCGATAGCGTTGCCCGGCCAGCAAAAAAAACCAGAAAACCATGCCAAGTGTGAAAAGTAGTCTCGCCGTTTCGCCAACATTAAATAACGCACCGCCCACACTCAACAAGCTGAGCGTAAAGACAGTCCAATGTACCATCTGTTCAGCTTTTATGCGCCCGCCCTTCGCGCCATAGCCGCCCTGCCAGCCTAAGAAATATACCCAAAATCGCGGCAACCTTAGAAACCCTAAAGAGAATAACCATAGGAATAGCGCATAGCCGGCACCGAGAAGAGGTAGCCAGTCTGCATTGCTTGAACTCAATACAAATAACGCACTGCCTAAAAGAATAATTGCTAATGGCAATAATTCAAGCCGCCGTGTATACTCTCCGGTCGTCAGCGGATTAAAGAGCGGATCAAGAATCCGCCATAAACCTATCACCCAAAGTAAAAACATGGCCTGTTCTAAAGGCGGTTTAACCATTTCAAAACGGCGAGGATAAGTCTCTTGCCGCACCGGTAACCACCACAATAAGGTGAAGTCGGGTAAGACTCTTTGATAAATTGGGGTTAGGGAGGATTTTGGCTGGTTTGAGTCTTGTCCGCCGGCACTCATCCGCAAAGTTTGAGCCGGTAAATAAACCAGACGATAATGGAACCACCACAACAGTAACCATGTCCCCAAAGCTAATAGAATGACACCTTTACCAGTAGATGCAGGGAAATAGTAGTTTTTGAGTAAGGCACCCGCCGCGCCCAATACGACCAACATTGCATAAAATAACACCCGGGTTCGCAGACTCAAACTCAACCACAGTAAAACGCCGCCTACCACAACGAGTAACCAAGCAAAAAATATCTCAGTGTATATTGCGGCTAGGGTGATACTCAGTGCTAAACTCAACAGGCTACTGTTGAACAATATTTCCGTTTCTTCCCTTTGCAAAGATTTCCACCAAGCCAACGCAGCCCACAGCACTGCTAACATGATTAATCCGCTACTCAATTGATATATCCAATCGACACCAAAGGAAAGCGGCGCATAAAATAACGTCACGGTAGTTAAAGCTGTACGCTTGGTGAAGCATGATATAAACTCCACCCCAATACTCCCCCACTAAGTCCTATCATCACACGGTAACACACTAAAGCAATGGCGGTTGATTCACGTTTTTGGGCAAAACCCTGCAGGAGCATGATTCCGCCAAGTCCGGGTAAACTGAGTAAAAAATACCAGTGATAGGGAAAATGTTGCAAAATCAATAAGGTATATAAAGCGCTTAAACAAGCCAGTAATAGATAAAGAGGCGGTAACGTTAAATATTTCCACAGCATTAACCCATACAAAACGGCAGCCAAGATGAGGCTCAATGTAATCGTTGATAGCGTGGGCGGTAGGAATGTTTGCCCGGGCTGCGAGAGCAACAATGCCAGCACCGATAGCGCATAAATGACAAAGCTAAAGTGGCTGAGCAAGGCTTGTTTATTAACCCATTGTTTAAATTGGATATCGACATATAACAATAGTAAACAACCAGCCATCAAAAATGGCCCGGCATAGCCCGCCGGCAAATCTATCCCGCTCTCCCAAGTCAGCAGGAAAAATGACACTAGGGCCGCATAAACCAAGGTTCCAGCAGCATAATAAGCCATTTTACGTTGATCTATAAAAATGGAATGCAGCCAATGCCGACTAAAGCGCAGTAGCGCATAGCCCAATATACCCAATAAGCTGATATGCAGCCCGGCCAATAATGACCAATGTGGCACAACGTTTAGTAAGGGTTTGGCAAATTGTAGGGCCGCTAATCCTATAAATAGGCGCGGATGTTCGCCTTGTAAGGTACGTTCTATCACGCCAGAAGCGATGCTGGTGGCTATCATAAACACGCCCACTGCGATAAGAGACAACAACACCGCTAAACTGACCCACCCTACGTGAGGCATCCCACTTTGAATTAAACGTACTGCGGCGGTGAGATTGAGCGGCACGAGCAATACGCCGAGCATGAGTAAAACATTGCTGGAAGTGAACAATTCGGGACGACGCCGGCGTATTTGATAGCCTCCCCCAAACAAGATTAAAGCATAAAGGCTGAGAATGAGAAAAATCGCTAATGCCTGAGAAAAGCCGGCCGTATAAGCAACGAGAAAAATTGAGCCAGAAACAAAGCAAAATCCCCCAATAAACCAGCCGATATTTTGCCAAAGAAAGGGCATCAGAATCTGCGTGATAAATTCACGGCTTGGCAGACGTGGCAACCAAGCAACGCGTCGAGATTTTGCAGGTTGAACCGGTTGGGGAGTCGGTTTAGGGGTTGATTGCGTTTCCACAGAACCTATGACCGATTCTGGCGTTTCCGCTGGCACACTTACCGGTTGAGCTATTTCCGCAGTCACTGGTGCAGGAGTTTCCGCTGGCACAGTCACCGGTTGAGCTATTTCCACAGTCACTGGTGCTAGGGTTTCCGCTACTACCCTCACCGGCTCAGGTGTCTGGGTAGGCATGATTACCGGTTTAGGCGGTTGATAGGGAAGTTCTACTTGTTCGGGAGATGGTGCCGGCGTGTCTGGCACCGGTTCGATTTGAATATCAGCAAGCTTGAACTCAAGTATCAATGGCCAAGGTAATTTTATTGCACCTTGCATTCGTTTATTCACGGAATCCCGCGCCGATGTCAGTAACGACTGCTGCTCACTATGAGTCATCTCTAACTGCCCACACACTTCAGCGTACATCTTATCTATCTGTTCGCTTAACGCTTGATAGTCAGTTGTACTTATGTTGCCAAGTTGGGAAGACTGTTTTGTTGCTAGATGTAACAATACCAAGCTAGTGAGTTGGGTATGCCCGGCCGTTTTATCCCCATTATCAATACTATCGCTTTGAGTGGTAGTATTTTTCGAGGCGGCTAGATGTTGGCGGGCAGTGTAACCGGGGCTGTCGGGGTCATGTAATGGTGGTTTTTTACGACGAGTGTTTAAGTATCCTAGCCCCATTCCTAGTAGTATCAATACGATAGGAATGATTGCCAATTCTTTAGCTAGAATGAAAAGTACAACTGCCAAAAATAAAAAAATAATCCATCCCATAATGTTCTCCTAAGTACCTAGTGCAAGAAAGCGGAAGTTTCCAGACCACTTCAGCCAACAGCTATTCAGGCTAAAGTTTCGCGGAGCGAAACTTTAGCCTGAACAGTTGTCTGACAGCTCAAGTACCCTAAAGGGCACTAAAGTTTAGTCGGCTTTAGCCTTCTATCGCTTTTAGCCATGAGCCCCCGCTACTACTGGCAGGATGGTATGGGGGTTCAACTTTGTCGTCGAATCGCCTTGCCTTTTTGGGGCCAGGTTTTCAGTCGCCACGGTTCAACTTTGTCGTCGAATCGCCTTTTTGGGGCCAGGTTTTCAGCCACCAAGACTCAGCTTTGTCGTCGAATCGCCTTTTTGGAGCCAGGTTTTCAACCACCAAGGCTCAGGTTTGTCGTCGAATCGCCTTTTTGGGGCCGTGTTTTCAGTCGGCACGGTTCAACTTTGTCGTCGAATCGCCTTGCCTTTTTGGGGCCAGGTTTTCAGTCGCCACGGTTCAACTTTGTCGTCGAATCGCTTTTTTGGGGCCGTGTTTTCAGTCGCCACGGTTCAACTTTGTCGTCGAATCGCCTTGCCTTTTTGGGGCCAGGTTTTCAGTCGGCACGGTTCAACTTTTGTCGTCGAATCGCCTTGCCTTTTTGGGGCCAGATTTAAAATGAATGGCTCCTGAGCACTTTGATAAATCCGTTATATCAAGCAACTTGGACTATTTATTAATCATTAATCATTAATCATTAATCATTAATCATTAATCATTAATCATTACAGAAGGTGCTATTTCTTTTGCATCTTAGCTTTCAATGCTTCCAATTCCGCTTCCACATCATTGTCTATTTCCATTTGCAGAAATTCCTTTTCTAGCGGTGAAGACTCACCTTCAACTTCTGCCAACGCTGCGGTGCGATCTTCCAGGTATGCCACCTTGTCTTCCATTCGGTCAAAGCGAGTTTGGGCATCCAAACCTGTCTGGAATTTATCCAGCGTTTTGTGCATATGTTGACGAGCCTGAGCGGCACGTTGGCGAGCAATCAAGGTACTGCGTTTCAGCTTAACTTCCTCCAACTTCGCCTCCAGTTGATGCCGTTGGTTTTTCAAACGTTCGCTCGTTGCCTTAGCAGTCTCCCATGCTGGCTTTAAGTTATTGACCGTGTTATCTATTTCATTTTTCCGGGCGAGGGCGGAACGCGCTAGTTCTTCCTTATCCGCCTCTAAAGCGGTTTGCGCCTTTTTCAGCCATTCCTCAGACTGGCGGCGATGATTTTCCAGCTCCCGTAGTAACTGTTTTTCACTGGCAACCGCATCAATCACCCCTTCTTTGGACTGATTGATATTTTCTGCCATTTCGCGAATGATCTGTTTAATCATCCGCTCTGGCTCTTCAAGACGATCAATCAAATCATTGACATTGGCAGTCACAATGTCATTTAGGAACGTGCCTGAAATAATTTAGTCAACTGGGAATGGTATAGCTTGATTAAATTATTTCGTGCCTGTTCCTATTATTTATGTGTACTCATAACCATCTACCCTTTGAATTAATT
>NBMI01000166.1 GCA_002085445.1 Candidatus Parabeggiatoa sp. nov. 2 | reverse complement strand
GCACCGTTATTGATGTTCTAACCGGGCCTGGGCTTGCCGGTGGCGGCACTTCTAGCACGGTGGTGACCCTGAGTACCGACTTCACCGGCAGTACCGGCACTGCCAATAGCGTGGCCCGTTCCGACCATACGCACACCGGCTCGGCAGCCGCCGGCCACACTCACACCGATAGCGACGTGGCCGACAACCTCACCCTCAGCGGCGGTACCATTGACAACAGCGTTATCGGGGCCACCGCACCAGCGGCTGGCACTTTCACCAACTTAACCGTGGGCGGTGCCACGCCATTGGTTTTGGAAGGCGCCACGGCCGACGTTAATAAAACCACCCTGGCCGTGACCAATCCAACGACCGCCCAAACCATTACGCTACCCAATGCCAGTGGCACAGTCGTGTTGGAATCCACTACCGGTTGTACGGATAACCAACTCCTCAAAAAGAGTGGTGGAACATGGACTTGTGCCGCGGTCAACGCCGGTGATCTTACCGGTGTGACGGCTGGCACGGGGCTAACCGGAGGTGGCACCAGCGGAGAAGTCACCATCAATGTAGATACCACCGCGATTCAAAATCGCGTTTCGGCCAATTGTGCGCTCGGTGAAAGCATTCGTGTCATTAACACCGATGGGACAGTGATTTGTGATGCCGATGATGTAGGCACCGGCACCGTTATTGATGTTCTAACGGGACCCGGGCTTGCTGGTGGCGGCACTTCTGGCACGGTGGTGACCTTGAGTGCCGACTTCAGCGGCAGTACCGGCACTGCCAACAGCGTGGCCCGTTCCGACCATACGCACACCGGCTCGGCGGCCGCCAGCCACACTCACACCGACAGCGACGTGGCCGACAACCTCACCCTCAGCGGCAGCACTATTGACAACAGCGTTATCGGGGCCACCACACCGGCGGCCGGCACATTTACCAACTTAACCGTGGGCGGTGCCACGCCATTGGTTTTGGAAGGCGCCACGGCCGACGTTAATAAAACCACCTTGGCCGTGACCAATCCAACGACCGCCCAAACCATTACGCTACCCAATGCCAGTGGCACAGTCGTGCTTGAATCCACTACCGCTTGTACCGACAACAAAATCCTCAAAAAGAGTGGTGGAATATGGGTTTGTGATAATGATACCAGCGTGACTTTCGCTGGTAGTGGTTCAGCTACCACAGCGGCCCATTCAGACCATGGCCACAGTGGGGTTTATGCCGACGCGGCCGCCACCACAACCGCTTTAGCTGGAAAAGCCGACGCGGCCGCCACCACAACCGCTTTAGCTGGAAAAGCCGACGCGGCCACCACCACAACCGCCTTGGCTGGAAAAGCAGATACCACCCACAATCATGATGCCAATTACTACACTGAATCAGAAGCGGACCACCACAACCGCCTTGGCTGGAAAAGCAGATACCACCCACAATCATGATGCCAATTACTACACTGAATCAGAAGCGGATACCCTATTGGCAACTAAAGCCGCTACCAGTCATAATCACGCGGCCAGCGAAATCACATCAGGCACTTTGGCGGATGGCAACGTGGCCGACAACCTCACCCTCGTTTTAGAAGGCGCAACGGCCGATGACTATGAAACCACCCTTGCCGTCACCGATCCCACGGCCGACCAAACCATTACGCTACCCAATGCTTCAGGAACCGTTGTGTTAGACAGCACCGAAGCCGATCCCAAAGTCGGTACCTTGACCGCATCCAAATGGTGTGCCGCCAAAGCCGATGGCAGCGCCATTGACTGCACCCAAAATGCGCCCACGGTTACCGAATCTGATCCCCAAGTTGGGACACTGATCGGCTCTAACTGGTGTGTCGCCAAAGCCGATGGTAGCGCCATTGACTGTAACCAAACCGCGGGCAGTTTCACCACTCTCACGGCCAGCGGCAACGTCACTTTAGGCGATGCGGCCACCGATACCGTCACTGTCACCGGGTCATTACTTTTAGAAGGCGCGACGGCCGATGACCATGAAACCACCCTTGCCGTCACCGATCCCACGGCCGACCAAACCATTACGCTACCCAATGCCAGTGGCACAGTCGTGCTTGAATCCACTACCGCTTGTACGGATAACAAAATCCTCAAAAAGAGTGGTGGAGTATGGGTTTGTGATAATGATACCAGCGTGACTTTCGCGGGTAGTGGTTCCGCTACCACAGCGGCCCATTCTGACCATGACCACAGTGGGGTTTATGCCGACGCGGCCGCCACCACAACCGCTTTGGCTGGAAAAGCGGATGCAGCCGCCACCACAACCGCTTTGGCTGGAGTTTTAGAAGGCGCAACGGCCGATGACTATGAAACCACCCTTGCCGTCACCGATCCCACGGCCGACCAAACCATTACGCTACCCAATGCTTCAGGAACCGTTGTATTAGACAGCACCGAAGCCGATCCCAAAGTCGGTACCTTGACCGCGTCCAAATGGTGTGCCGCCAAAGCCGATGGCAGCGCCATTGACTGCACCCAAAATGCGCCACTGACCACTGAGTCAGATCCCAAAGTGGGCAGTTTAACTTCGGGCAAATGGTGTTCGAGTGACGGCTCTAAAGTCAACTGCACCGAAAATGCGCCTAGCGGCACTGGCGATATTACCAGTGTGGTGGCTGGCGATGGCTTAATCACTGGTGGCACCACTGGAGATGTGACACTGGACGTGAAGGTTGATGGCTCCACCTTAGAAATCAGCACGGACACTTTACAGATAAAAGACGGCGGAGTCACTGAAAACAAACTGGCGGCCTCCTTAACCTTTGATGACGGCGATTTAGTTGACCTGTCACCAACCTACACCACCAGTGCCGGCACCACCAAGGGACTGATATTACCAAAAGCCAATGATGTCTCAACGGCCACGGCCATCGGCCAAATCAGTTGGGATATAGATGACAAAACGCTCTATGTGGGAGACGGGACGACGGCCATCAGTATTGGTGCAACCACCGATGCCGATGGCAACTTGGTATTCAAGGACAGCAACGGCAATCAGGTACTGAAGATAATACCGGGGGATGGGACTGATGGGCCCAATATCATCGGAGGTGATGCCGCCAACGGTGTCACCACTGGTGTAAAAGGCGCAACCATCGCCGGTGGGGGTAGCACAGGCAACAGAAACTTCGTGACCGATAATTACGGCACAGTTGGCGGGGGACAAAAAAACCAAGCTGGAACTGATGACGGCACACTCACCAATCAAAGCCACGCGACTGTCGCGGGAGGGCAAAATAACACCGCCAGCGGTAAATACTCTAGCATCGGGGGCGGGCAAAGTAACACCGCCAGCGGCCAATACTCCACCGTCGGGGGAGGGAAAAGTAACACTGCCGGTTACCTAGCCACCGTCGTGGGGGGACTCTCCAACACCGCCAGCGGCAGCTATTCCACCGTCGTGGGCGGGTCCAATAACGAAGCTAAAACCACTAGAAGTCTTGCCGGCGGGAATCGGGCTAGGGTTATGAGCGGCCATCAGGGTACTTTCCTCTGGGCAGACAGTAATGATGTGGAGTTTAGGTCCATAATTAAAAATGAATTTGCGGTACGCGCTACTGAGGGTGTACGGTTCGTGACAGCAGTAAGTCCCACCGCGGGAGGGGCAGGTGTTGTAGGTGCTCCCACAGCAGGTGCCACGCTGGTGGCCGGTAGTAGTACTTGGAGCACTCTCAGCGACCGCAACGCCAAGGAAAACTTCTCCCCAGTGGATACTCGTCAGGTGCTGGAGAAGGTTGTAGCCTTGCCGCTTGAAACCTGGAACTACAAGACGCAAGAGGATTCCATCCGCCATATTGGCCCAATGGCGCAGGATTTCCACGCGGCTTTCGGTACCGGCCAAAACAACAAAACCATCACCACAGTGGACGCAGACGGCGTGGCACTGGCAGCCATCCAAGGTTTATACCAACTGGTGCAAGATCAGCGAGCTTTGTTGCAAAAGCAACAGGCTGAGTTGCAAAAGCAACAAGCTGAGTTGCAAAAGCAGCAGACTGAAATCACCACGCTGAAAGCCGAAAACCACGAGATGCACACCGGGCTGCAAGCAGTGAAGGCACATCTGGAACGTTTGGAAAAATCCTTGCAGCTTCGCGTCGCCGGCGGAAAATAACTAATTCACCCTCACCCCGTTTTCTCCCTCAAGGAAGAGGGGGGCGGTTGAATGTGAAGAGCAACTGGTGAAACTTTCGTTCCGAGCGGAGCGAGATAAACCTAGGGTAGTGAAACCTAGTGCAGGATCGCTCCAATCTTCATACCACCCGCCAGTAACTCAAGCTCATGGCTAAAAGCGGTAGGAGGCGGGGGCCGACTGAATTCCAGTGCCCTTTAGGGTACTTGAGCTTTCAGACAACTGCTTTAGCTGTTGGCTGTGGGTGGTACTGGAACTTCCGCTTTCCTGCACTAGGGAACTCTCATCTTGAACCTTAATGTGATAACTATTTTAAAATTATTATAAAAAAATAGCATTGTGGGTCAAAAGAGAAAGATTGACAGTAAGGAGAACAGTAAGGAGGAAATCATTCATAAGACCAAAACTTGGCCCTAAAGACCATAACATAAATTTTATGAAAATTGTCAAACAGGGCATAGGAGGAGAACCATGAAAACACGAATCCCAGTCATGCTATTAGCTATTCTATTGGAATGGCTAACCATACCAGCAGCCTTTGCGGCTTATAACATCGATTGGCACACAGTCGATGGCGGCGGAGAACGCAGCACGGGTGGTAGCTACATGTTACAAGGAACCGTTGCACAACCCGATGCCAACACGCCCACACTCAATAACGGTGGCTATCAACTCCAAGGCGGTTTCTGGGTAGCGGCGGCTAAATTATCACCACAACCGACTGATAATACACCGCCCGCTATTGATGTCAGTTCTCCTAAAATTGCCAATGAGACTGCGGTTGACGTGTCAGTCAAAAGCAATGAAGACTCGAATCTCTACTATGTCATTCTTCCGTCAGATACGACACCCCCTTCGGCACAACAAATCAAGGCCGGTCAAAATAACGACGGTAACCCAGTGGCGGCGGACAAAAAAGGGATTCTCGCACTGACGGCTAATAGCGCAACAACAATCAACCTCACCGAGTCACCTGACTCAACGGCCCATGAAATGTTCATGGCAACTGAAGACCTCAATGGCAATATAACAAGCGTGGTGAAAGTGGATGTAAGTCTGGCGGCGGCGCTTGCCCCCAGCCTCATGGATGCTTCCCCGTGCCCAACAAGTGGCCTATTGAATAACCCCTGCAACGCAGGTGGACAAACCATCGTTGACTTAACCTTGCAAAAAACGGGCCATATGTCCAATGGTATCGTAAAAAATCCACTCATTAATCACGGTTGGGTGTCTAACCTGACTATCACACCACAAGGTACTGTCGAGGGCGGCATAGTCTCTGGCTATATCAAGAATAAAGGCACCATGAAGAATTTTGAATTTCGGGGTGGCTCTATCATTGGCGGCCGATTCGAAGGCACTATCGTCAACAACAGTGAAATAGGAGGCTACTTCCAAGATGTGCATTTAGGGCCAGACACTCACATTAAGGGTGGCAGACTCAAAGGCAAAATCAGTGGCGAGACCCCGGCGGCTTGGTTGGAAAACGTGAAAATTGAGCCTTTCAGTCAATTATCCGGCGTGATTCTCTGTAATGGTGTGCAACTGCCTGAACAAGTCAGTTTAGGGGCCGGGGTACGCTTCTGCAAACGTGAAGATATCCCCATTGGCTTAGACTTAACCCCCTTACTGCCCAGCATTGCTTCTGTCGGGGAAATTGACCAGCCGGCGAATATTTATTTGAATGACGATGTCGTCGTCGAAGGTGAAGGCCTCTTGGCAGCTATCAACGCGCTTCCAGAGTTTGCCGACTCTAACTTAACCGTCTTCCAAAATGACCGCTTTGGCTATCTACAACTTGATATCGAAGAAGTACGCTATGCGGAGAATCCGTTAACGGCGCTACAGCTACCCAAGCCGGCACGTTTGCAAATAGAAAAGCGAGATGCCGTACGCTTTAATACTCGTATTGATATCGAGCTTTTTGCACAACCGGCCATACAAGCGCCAGTGGCATTGCAAGCCACGTTAGCAGAATGGGAGCTGCCGAAGATTCGCGTCAACCGGATGGGCAACCTTCAGGTTAGAAGCACAGAGACAGACGACGACATCTGGTACAGTGCCAGGGCCAATTTTATGTCAGAAGTGGTAGAAAACGAGGCTGAAACCGGTCTGTTTTTAAGATACCTAACGGCGGCCTTCTTAGTATACACAGATGACGAAGGGCAAAAACGTGAGCAACTGTTCTACCCGGCACCTGCGGATATGTCGGCCTTACTCCAATCGGCTCGACAAGTGGACTTGACAACCCAAGGCGTTTTGCGCTTTAGCTTGGCTGGTAGGACTTACGATGGCCTGTTAGACTTTCTAGTCATACAAGGTGAAGCGACGACGACGGGTATTCAGGTGGAACAGATTGCCGACACCAATGGCGATGACGTAGAGGACTTTTTAATCATCTATCCCAATGGGGCCCAACAAATGCTTTGGCGTTTGCCCGAACGTCGTTTACCCACTCCTCGTATTGACCTAGAGGTTTTTACACCTACGGCCATACAGGTTCCAAAGGCCCTACTCACCGCTTTAGCCGAACAGAATCTGTTTATTAGCCGCGTTGACTACATGGGCAACCTCCAAGTTAAAGGCACCGAGACAGATCAGTTCTGGTACAGTGCCAGGCCCGATACTGCCACCGAAGTGGTAGAAGACGAGGCTGAAACAGGCCTGTTTCTCAGAACCCCAACGGCGGCCTTCTTGGTATACACCGATGAAGACGGCCAAAAACGTGAGCAGCTGTTCTACCCGGTGCCGGCGGATATGTTAGCCTTGCTCCAATCTGCTCAACAAGTGGACTTAACAACGGCAGGTGTTTTGCGCTTCAACCTAAATGGAACGCGTTACGAAGGCCTGTTAGACTACCTAGTCATGCAAGGCGAAGCGACAAATAACGGTATTCTGGTGGAAGAGATTGCCGACACCAATGGCGATAGCCTAGAGGACTTCTTGATCACCTATCCCAATGGGGCACAACAAGTGCTTTGGCGTTTAGCACAGTCGTCCAAACTAACGTTTGGCAGACGTCCAAGATAAATCTTGGACTCCCAAAAAGTATCAATAATAAAGCGCGACAGAGGGCCATAACTTAATTTGAAACCGTCCAAAGTATTTTATGGCCCTCAAACAACTTTAGTTTGGCAAACGTCTGGAGTCCAAACTTTAGTTTGGCAGTCGTCTGGAGTCCAAACTAACGTTTGGCAGACATCCAAGATAAATCTTGGACTCCAACTTGGATTCCAGCTTGATCTCGTCTATCACATCATGCTTTAATATCAATTGTAGTGGACGTAGGCCCTCAAAGGCTCGTCTTGGCTTAACTTGTTTTTAAGCAATTGGAAAACAACAATTGGTAGGATAACACTAATGGAAATACCAGAAATCACTCGCACGCTTTTGGCGGCAAAAAAAAGCGAAAGGATTGACTTTCACTGATTTGGAAAAAGTGCTTGGGCACGATGAAGTGTGGATTGCGGCCCTATTTTATCGGCAAGCGACGGCTTGGGATAAGAAATCCTATTTAAAAAAAATAGGATTTCTTTGGCTTCGAATCAGTTAAAAAAACATTGACTGGCTCATTTCACTCTATGGCCCACAATTTTCCGGTTATTGACGTACTAATGTTAAGGGTTTAATCGTCAAAAAAGTTTGTTTTATCAATTAATTATTGTCAAACAATTGATTAATATAAAATTGATATAAGTTATTGAAAATTAAAGTCGAACTCACGAGGCTCTTGCAAAACCTTTTAGCCTCAGAATAAATTCTGAGGCTAACAGCTAAAGTACCCTAAAGGGCACTCAATAACTGATTGAGTCGTTTTAGCCTCAGAATAAATTCTGAGGCTAACAGCTAAAGTACCCTAAAGGGTACTCAATAACTGATTTAGTAGGCTTTAGCCTACAGTAGCTCTTAGCCTTATAATTTATTCTAAGGCGATAATTTTGCAAGTCGAGTTTTGTTCTCTCAGCAACTTCTGGCCGTTTTGGTGCAGACAAATACCGCGTGGGCGAGCGACTACTACGAGGCATTGAGGCACAATATGATTAATAAAATCAATGAGATGGCGCAAGAAACGGGGACAACAACGGGCCGATCCACCTTTGCTCAACGGGTTATGGAAGTCATGGCTGACGTTCCCCGCCACGAGTTTGTGCCTGACTACCAAAACGCCCGCGCCTATGAAAACCGTCCATTACCCATCGGTTACGGGCAAACCATTTCCCAGCCTTACATTGTGGCTTTGATGACAGACATCCTCGATGTAGACTCCGACGATATTGTGCTAGAGATAGGCACAGGCTCAGGCTACCAAGCGGCGATACTCTCGGAGTTGGTGGAAAAAATGTACACCATTGAAATTGTTGAAGAATTGGGCCTAGCGGCCAAAAAACGCCTCGCGAGACTTGGCTACAACAACGTCAAGGTAAAAATCGGTGATGGCTACTACGGCTGGGAAAAACACGCCCCTTATGATGCTATCATCATCACCGCCGCGACAAGCCATATTCCGCCCCCGCTGATTCAACAACTCAAGCCGGGTGGGCGGATGATTATTCCGGTAGGTGAACATTTTTTTGTTCAATATCTGACATTAGTAGAAAAAGACAAACAAGGCAAGATTAGGACTCGCAATATCCTACCGGTTGCCTTTGTGCCTTTTACCGGAGGGCACTGATACTCCAGGGGCGTTGCCCCTGGCTTTAATAATACTTACCGAAGGGGCTAATAGAGCCCCAACGGGGCGAGATTAAGAGTCGAATTGAGTACAACTCATTGCGCTTAGTACAACGAATTACGCGGATAAGCGAATTAATTAAGTACAACGAATTGCGCGGATAAACGAATTAAGATTATAATTGAGTACAGCGAATTACGCGGATAAGCGAATTAAGAGTCGAATTGAGTACAGCGAATTGCGCTTAGTACAACGAATTACGTGGATAAGCGAATTGAGAATTGCGCGGATAAGCGAATTGAGTACAGCGAATTGCGCGGATAAGCGAATTGAGTCTATAATTAAGTACAGCGAATTGCGCTTAGTACAACGAATTGCGCGGATGAGCGAATTAAGTCTATAATTAAGTACAGCGAATTGCGCTTAGTACAACGAATTACGCGGATAAGCGAATTTGTCTACAACGGGTTGATCTATAGGTTTTCAGATAATTATTTTCAAAACTGGGGAGAAAAAGAGAACCAAGCACCGCAACCCCTTTGCGGTTGGTGCTGTGATACCAAAACCCACGGATTGCACCTTTTCACATTCAACCCCTTCAGGGTTGTGCTTTAATATATACATTACCACAGGTTGCACCTGTGGCTATTCACATTCAACCCCGACGGGGTTGGCGCTATTTAGTATTGGCTTTTTTGAAATCGAGTACTTAGGATTACGGGCCGATAAACGGATTGAGCATGACGGTGTTAAGTCTAGTACAATGGATACGCGAATTACGAATCTCCATGAAACGTTATGAAAGGACAGGAAAAATGACCAACGAAGCAAAATATGAGGAGTATCAAATGGGTTCGTTGAACCATAGTTTTATTCAGGCACGATTAGTTCGTTTATTGCCAGAAGATGGTTTTACCATTATGACGGAATTGAGTTTAGATGTAAGCCAAATAGATATGAAATCGTTTGGACTAAAGATAAAAGAAGAGATAAAACCTGACATTTCTCTTTATAAGGGAGATTATGAGCCAAATTTATATGAAGACGTTGTGAAAATGTCGGAAATGCCAACATTAGTGATTGAAATACTGTCACCGACGCAAGGTTTTAGCGAAGTGTTGGTAAAGTTCAAAGCGTATTTTGCGCTTGGAGTGACGTCATGTTGGTTAATAACGCCAACACTTGGGGCTGTGACAGTCTGTTCAGCGGAATCTTATGAGGCTCAAAATTGCAAATTTTTTGATATAGCACACGATACTGAAGTGGTTGATGACGTTTTAGATATTCGTTTGCCGCTCCAAGAAGTTTTCCGGAAAAACCCGAAAAAAACAACGGAATACTGACAGGTTTTAAAAACATGTCAGGTTTGACTCACGTATTCGTTGTACTAATCCGTTCGACTCGAATTGAGTACAGCGGAACGCCTATTGCGGGCCGATAAGCGAATTAAGTATCCGTTTCGGAACGCGTGAGTCTTCAGTGCCCTTTAGGGCACTTCAGCTATTAGACGACGGCTTTACCAAAGGCGGGGGGATTATTTCTTTCTAATTCCGCAAACTGTGTGGCATTGGGGCTTGCCTAGGGCGTTGCCCCAGGCTTTAATCCTATGCTCCAAATTCGTTGTACTAGATATTGTAGGTACTTCCACAGAATAGAAAAGCATCTTGGCTTTAAATTCTTTAAATAAAATCAGTGACAAATCACCTGATTTTAATGTTCTAAAAATTCAAGAACTTAAACAGATTTATATTAACTTACAAGCGATAAAAGCTAAATTGAGTGTCCATCCCTAAAACTGGAAACGACAAGGATTAGATATAAGAAAGGATTAAATGGTGGATTTTGCCCTAATTCCTTATTATATACAATCCTTGTAGCTAGGCTTTTAATCCCTTATTATATACAATCCTTGTAGTTGAGACTTGTTTTATAAGACTTGATTATTTACAGCTTATCATTCATCATATTCAAACCTGATGAAAATCAATAAGGAGTTCCTGAAATGTCTAATCGAATTGAATTTCAATTTAACGCGCAAAAAGCCTTAGAAGTGATTTTGTGGCTGGCGACTAAAAAGCCCAATATAGGTTATCATGCTTTGCTCAAAACCTTGTTTTTTGCCGAGGAATACCATTTGAATCACTATGGACGGACTATTGTAGGTGATGTTTATCTGGCAATGGATTATGGGCCTGTTGCCTCAACCACTTACGATCTTCTGAAACAAGAAGCTTTGGCAGTCGAACTCTTAGATGAAGACTTACCCTTTGAAAATGTTCATAAAAAAATAACGCCATTAAGAAAACCGGATTTGCGTAAACTGTCGCCAAGTGATATTGAGGCTTTAGAATATGCAGTTTCCCAATATGGTCATTATGACTTTAAGCGCTTAACCGATATCACTCATCAACACCCGGCTTGGAAAAAAGCGAGAGAACACGATGAACATAATCCTCGTATGGATTATAAGGATTTTCTCAAGGAGAGTGATGATGAAATCATTCAAGATTTAATTGACAATTCCAAGTTGATGAGGTTATAAAAATGATTGACGTCATGGAAATTGTCGCTATCCAAAATGAGGCAATCTATCCGCCCAAGGAGAAATATCATGTCTGTGTTTACCAAGATTGGTTTTTCTTGATTAATTCTCAGGCTCGAAAAATTTACCGTCCTCATTTGAAAATACGCAAAACTGACTATCGTTTCTTGAGGCAAGACAGCTATATTTGTTGTAGCCGTATTTTTGAATACGCTACCATTGACAATTACAGAAAATTAGGGGTTTTATCCAAACCAACGGCGCAAGAAATCATAGAGACGCTTGACTCAGCACGAACCTTAACCCCCGAACAAATCGACAGCATTAAAGAATCGTTAAGAAGTCAAATCAGTACTAATTATTGATTGCGGTGAAGCCGCTAAAGCGACTACTACAAACAAACTACTACAAACAAACTACTACAAACAAACTACTACAAACAAACTACTACAAACAAGCAAATGTATGTACTAAACTTCCAAATGGCTTTATGGCCCCCAAAACGAGTGCAATAACCCTACAAAAATTGAGTACAACGAATTGCGCGAATAAACGAATTTATCATAGCCATACAAAAACATCAAATAACGGCTCAAAAACCCAAACACCGGCAAGCACTAATCCGTTATTATAACTACCACCTTAGGCAAACATAACCAGACGAACTCACTACCAATTCGCTTAGGAGCATTGTACTAAACAATCAATGACTTAGATGTGATATGACAAAGTCGAATTAAGGCAAAAGCTGTCTTAAACGAAACCATCCGAAAATCGCTACGATCTTGGCACGCTTTTTGACAAGTCATGGGCCGAGACGCGCCAAACAATCGGCCCACGACACAAACTACCCTATTTTCAGTCACTAAGACTTTTTGAGTTTGGACAAGTATTCCTCAATGACCGCAGATGGCAATCCTTTTAGGCGGTCTTCAATAGGAACCTCTTTGAGTAGCGCGTCAACCGGAAGTATTTCTAACAAGTCTTTGGGAGACCATGTTTGGGAAACTTCTTGGAGATACTCTCGTTCAAAATCCTCGAATGTGTAAGACATAACACCCTCCTGTTTGTACAGTTTGTATAACGGATTAAGCAATCTTCGATTCTTTGGTATACGCCAATTATAGAACATATCTCCGAATTGAAAACCCTTAGCCTTGCCGCTGAACAATTGCCATAAGGCATTTCTCTGATGTTCAGGCGTTTTGTTCAGGATAATGATTCGGATAGTCCGGCTATGAGAGTTTGTCTCATAAACGCCCGGTTTAATTTCTTTGAATGGGCTTGGACGATGCCGCTTTTGCGGATAACGGGTAACTACCGTATAAAGTTGAAACTGTTCAATTGGCAACAAATCATCTGTTGATGGACTGATTTTTTTTCGATAGAATACATAATAACTAATCAGCTCATCAAGCATCCAACCCTCCAAGGGTTCGCGCAATGATTTGTAGCTGACTAAATTATAGTCTGACAAATTATCGAAGCCATCAGGCCAATCGGTGAGCAACTGCCCATCCGATTTCTTGATAATCGCAATATCTAGGTATTGCTCTTGAACCGTCAAATCGGTTTCCAAGTCAACTTGGTAGTTTGAACCGATAAAAAAGTCTTTTAAGGTTAACCCGAATAAACGGTGCCAACCAATCATAATTATGCTCTCCTTTTAGAGGGTTTAGGTTTAGGTTTTAATCTGACTTTATCAGATTCAATGTTTACATTGATTTCAACAGAATGGCCCCAAGAGGCCCTTAGCAAAAAATCAAGAACGATGGTGTCATATGATAAAGTAATAATCATTCAGGTGCAAAGTTAAAGTTGAAAGCTTTCAAATGGTGTCATGGCCCACAAACCACTACCAATAACCCTACAAAAATTGAGTACAACGAATTACGCGGATAAGCGAATTGAGTACAACGAATTGCGCGGATAAGCGAATTGAGTACAACGAATTGCGGGCCGATAAGCGAATTGAGTATCCGTTTCGGAACGCGTATCCGTTGTACTACCAGCATAATCAGGTGGGCAACAAAAAGACGTTGCCCACCCTACAAAGAGAAAAACTGACAAGGAGACTTTCAATGCCATTAACTCCCAAAGACAAAGCAGCCGAATTATTAGACAAAGTCATCGCTCTGGTTGATGATAAATTCCCACAAGCCCAATCCCAACAAATCAAAAGCTTTGTCCAACACTTTTATCACTCTGTCGCGCCAGAAGAACTGCTTGAGCGCGGTAATGCCTCCAATTTGTACGGGGCGGCCGTTGACTATTGGCGTTTTGTTTCTCAATACACGCCCAACCAAACTAAAGTGCGCGTCTATAATCCCCAATTTGAGCAAGACGGTTGGCAAACCACTCATACTGTCGTCAGTATCCTGATTAAAGAGATGCCTTTCTTAGTCGATTCAGTTCGCATGGCCTTAAATCGGCAAGGCTTGACGGTGCATTTGACTATACCGCCGGTTTTTAAAACACACCGCGATGAGCAGGGGCAGTTAGTTGAACTGTTGCCTCACCATTCTGGTAATCAACTCTCCCCAGTGGAAAGAGAAAAGGGTAATCACGAATTCCTTATCCATCTGGAAGTGGATCGACAAACTGAGGCGGCCGTCTTGGATGGCATAGCGCGTGAATTAGAGAATGTCTTAGACGATGTACGCATGGCGGTGGATGATTGGCAACCAATGCGCCAAAAAATGGGAGAGGTGTTGCAAGAACTTGAAACTAACTCGCCCCCCATTGAGACGGATGAACTCCATGAAGTTTGTGAATTTTTGCACTGGGTACAAACTAACCATTTTACCTTTTTGGGTTATCGAGAATATGAATTGTCGGGTAAAGACGATGTGGTTGAGTTGCGTCGAGTGCCGGGCAGCGGATTGGGCATTTTGCGTGACAAAATCTCCTCCAACCTCCCTTTGCAAAGTGAATCCGCCCTTGAGGAGAATAAGGCCGTTCCTTCCTTTGAAACCGGGGAGCCAGCGTGGATATCCTCACCCAGTTTTGCCAAGTTGCCGTTGCCCTTACGCAAATTGGCACGAGAGCCTCATTTACTGTTGCTCAACAAAACCAGTGCTTTTTCTAGCATACATCGCCCCGCTCATATTGATTACATTGGTATTAAACGCATTAACCGTGACGGAATCGTCACTGGCGAATGGCGCTTTTTAGGTTTATATACGTCGGTGGCTTATCACCAGCGCACCATCGATACGCCCTTGATACGTCGCAAAGTCACGTATGTCGTTGAACAGGTGGGTTATCAGCGCAGCAGCCATAAAAATCAAGCCTTGCTTGATATTTTAGAAACTTATCCCCGTGATGAATTATTCCAAATTGAGCCGAAAACTTTGCGGGAAACCGCGCTGGGCATTTTACAGTTGCAAGAGCGGCAGCGGATTCGCTTATTTGTGCGCCCTGATACTTATGGGCGGTTTTTTTCCTGCCTTATTTATGTGCCTCGTGAGCGTTATGACACCGATATTCGTAAACGTATGCAAGCCGTACTGCTGAAAGTGTTTGGAGGTACCCGTGTTGAATTTCATGTGCGGTTGTCAGAGTCGGTGTTAGCACAAGTACATTTTATCGTTTACACGCCAACCGGCACTTGTCTCGATTGTGACATCAAAGATATAGAGAACAAGTTAATCGAAGTCACTCGTGAATGGCAAGATGTGTTACATGAGGCATTGCTTGAACATAATGGCGAAGAGCTTGGTACGCGCTTATTTCGCCGCTATGAAGACGCTTTCCCAGTGGCTTATCGGGAGGATTTTTCGGCCCGTTATGCGGTTTATGACATTGATAAGATAGAAACACTTATCGCACCACTTTCCTCTCCTCCGTCTCCACCGTTGGGAGGGAAGTCTCTTTCCCACGAAGAAGTCTTTGAACCCGGAATAGGCATGAGCTTATACCGTCCTATCGAAGCCCCCGATAACTCGCTACGCTTTAAATTATTTTATCCACAAAGCCACATTCCTCTCTCCCAAGTGTTGCCCATGTTAGAAAACATGGGCGTAAAGGTTATCAGCGAGCGTGCGTATGAAGTACGAACACTGGGGAATCCACCTGTCTGGATTCAAGACTTTGAACTGCTACACCACGAAAAATCGTTAGACATCGGCCAAATCAAAGAGGTTTTTCAAGCGCTGTTTGAGCGGGTGTGGCGGGGAGACATTGAAAATGATGGTTTTAATCGGCTTGTCTTACGTGCCCAGTTGACTTGGCGAGAAATTGTTGTCTTTCGCGCCTATTGGAAGTATTTACGACAAACGGGTGGCAGTTTTAGTCAAGAATATGTCGAGCAAGCCTTGGTTAATAATCCAACGATTGTCCAAGCTTTGTTGGCGCTGTTTTATGCTCGTTGCAATCCAGCACTGGCGAAAACCGCAAATGTCGAGGCGATAGTGCAAGGCATTGAAAATTCACTAGATTCTGTCGCCAGTCTTGATGAAGATCGCATTTTGCGGCGGTTTTTCGGCGTGATTTTGGCGACGTTGCGGACGAATTATTTTCAACCCGAGAAAAACAGTTCAAAAAACGGCGTTAACGGCATTTCTTCAGAACGGCATCGCTCCCACGTTTTTTCAGAAAACGGGGTTTTTCTCAGTAACAAACCTTACCTTTCCTTTAAATTTGACCCAACTAAAGTTGCAGATTTGCCAGAACCGCGTCCCATGTTTGAGATTTTTGTCTATTCGCCGCGTGTTGAAGGGGTACATTTACGCGGCGGCAAGGTGGCGCGAGGGGGCATTCGTTGGTCAGATCGTGTTGAGGATTTCCGCACTGAAATACTCGGATTGGTTAAGGCGCAAATGGTTAAAAATGCCGTGATTGTTCCGGTTGGCTCTAAAGGCGGTTTTGTCGCTAAACGGTTACCTACCCAAGGTGGACGCGACGCAGTGCAGAAGGAAGGTATAACGTGCTATAAAACCTTTATTCGCGGCTTATTAGATTTAACCGATAATATCGTCGAAGGACAAATTGTGCCACCGCCTGATGTGCTAAGGCATGACGAAGATGATCCTTATTTAGTGGTTGCCGCGGACAAAGGCACGGCCACTTTTTCTGATATTGCGAATAGCATCGCCAAAGAGTACCAGTTTTGGCTTGATGATGCTTTTGCGTCGGGGGGTTCCACGGGTTATGATCATATAAAAATGGGCATCACGGCACGGGGCGCGTGGGAATCGGTCAAACGGCATTTTCGTGAATTAGCCGTGGATATCCAAACGCAGAATGTTACCGTCATCGGCATAGGCGATATGTCGGGCGACGTGTTTGGCAACGGCGTGTTGTTATCTGAACATATTAAATTGGTAGGCGCGTTTAACCATATCCATATTTTTTTAGATCCCAATCCCAACCCACAAGCGAGTTTCCAAGAGCGGCAACGCTTGTTTAATCTGCCGCGCTCCACTTGGGCAGATTATGAGACTCGCTTGATTTCTGAAGGCGGTGGCGTGTTTTCGCGTAGCCGTAAATCCATCGTTTTATCGCCCCAAGTACAAGCCCTGTTGGGCATAGCAGCCGAAGCGTTAACGCCTAACGAATTAATCAAGGCGATGTTATGCGCTCCGGTCGATTTATTATGGAATGGGGGTATCGGTACTTATGTCAAAGCGCAAACGGAACATCATATTGATGTTGGAGACAGAGCTAACGACGCGTTGCGCGTCAACGGGAGCGATTTACGCTGCCAAGTGGTTGGCGAAGGGGGTAATCTTGGCTTTACGCAACTAGGGCGAATTGAATATGCACTAAATGGGGGCCATATTCACACTGACGCTATTGATAATTCCGGCGGCGTTGATTGTTCCGATCATGAAGTCAATATCAAGATATTGCTCAACGCCATCGTTGCCAACGGCGACATGACTGACAAACAACGGAACACTCTGCTGGCCGAATTGACTGACACCGTGGCCTCTTTAGTCTTAAAAAATAACGACTTACAAACACAGGCCCTCAGTATTTCCCGCTCTCTTTCTCCCCAACTGCTGGATTTACATGCCCGCTTTATCCGCCATTTTGAAAGTAAGGGGCAATTATACCGTGAATTGGAATTTTTACCCACTGACAAAATGCTGACAGAGCGACGAGCGGCACAACAAGGCCTAACTTCCCCAGAACTTTGTGTGCTGCATGCCTATAGCAAAATCACTTTGTATAAAACGCTATTAGACGCCGACTTGCCGGAAGAGCCTTATTTCATTAACACGATTTTGGAAAACTATTTTCCAGCACCGTTGCCAGAACGTTTTGCTGAGCCAATTGCCCAACATCGCTTACACCGCGAAATCATCGCCACCGAGTTGACCAATTTGGTTGTCAATCATAGTGGCATTGTCTTTGTCTATTTGTTGGAAGAAGAAACCGGACAGATGGCCCCTGATATTGTGCGAGCATTCATGGTTGCTTGGGAAGTCTTTGATATGCAACACATTTGGGCCGAAATTGAAGCACTAGACAACCAAATCAATGCCCAAGTGCAATTGAGTTTGATGAGAGAAGCACGTCAACAAATTGAGCGTGCTTCGCGTTGGCTACTCCGCCATCATCGGATGCCCTTAGATATCGCCAACACCATTAACACTTTGCGCCCTGGTGTGACTCAACTGGCTGAAAGCTTGTTGAATTTAATTGGTAGCGATGATCGAGACACTTTAGAAAAAACGGCACATAATTGGCAGAACGCCGGGGTGCCCTTAAGCTTTGCCACTCGCGTTGCCAATTTGGTGTTTTTATTATCGGCTTTAGACATCGTTGAAGTTGCTAACACCACCGAAGTCAAACTAGAAAATGTCGCCGCGTTGCACTTTATGTTAGGCACGCGCCTAAAACTGCACTGGTTACGTGATCAGATCGGCGAATTGCCGCGAGATAACCGCTGGGCGGCCCTCTCTCGCTCTAGCTTACGCGATGAATTGTACCGCACTCACCGCGAACTGACGACTGTCATTTTGCAAACGGGCACTGAGACATTGGAACCAGAAGCACACCTTGAGGCGTGGATGGAAAACAGCCGAACCCGCTTGGAACGCTGTCAACAGGTACTATCGGAAATATCGCACGCTGAGAAGCCCGATTTATCTATGCTATCAGTCGCGCTGCGAGAAATACGGAATTTGTTGTAAATTTATCCAGGGGCAACGCCCTAGGAAAGCCCCAACGGGGCGACATTAATATAGCCTGGGGCAACGCCCCTAGCTTGCTTCAATGCCATTAAGTTAAGAATAACTCTTAAAGTAGTACAAAGAAGTAGTACAACGGATACTCGAAATAAACGGATTAGAGGGTCAGTCCTAATTTTTGTAACCTTATGATTTGGTCACGTTTTTTATCCGTTTATTTCGCGTATCCGTTGTACTTGGATACTCATAAGCAATCCGTTTATTCCTGAAAGAAGTTGTATTTGTATTGTTCCTCTGAGTACCGGACATTTTTTCTACTTAAAAAACGAGCAATGCGAGAAATATTACCATCAATGACTTCAAGAATTTTTCCACAATTAAAACGGTTTTATGGCCCACAAACCAGTGCCAATAGCCATACAAAAATAAGGGTTTTTAGGACTCCAAATAACGACTTCGATTTGTTAACGAAGGGATTTAAATTGTCCGGTGCAAAAAACGGTTTTATGGCCCACAAACCAGTGCCAATAGCCATACAAAAATAAGGGTTTTTAGGACTCCAAATAACGACTTCGATTTGTTAACGAAGGGATTTAAATTATCCGGTGCAAAGTTTGAATCATACTTTATTTTAATTTAAAAGTCACACTCAAAATAAACTCATCTGTAGTGCTGATTTTTTGAGATAGTTTATTTGCTTTGCCGTGTTAAGACATTTAACCATTTCTTGGGCAATGGCTTGAACAACCGGCACCGCAACGGAATTACCAAACTGACTATAAGCTCGAGTATCACTAACAACAATCTTAAATGTCTCTGGAAAACCTAATAACCTTGCACATTCACGAGGCGTTAAACGACGTGGATTTTTACCTTCTTGAGGAATGAGTATTTCAGAACCATCCTTATAATAACGTGCGCTAAGAGTGCGAGAGATGCCTTCTAAATTGACAAGCCCATAGCCGAACCCATTTCCCTTCTTTCTATGTTTATCCGCATAGTTTTGTAAATATTGCCAAAGAGGGTTTGTCAAGGTGTATTTGTTATCGACTTCATCCTCAAGTATGTCACGGATTTTTGGGTTTAGGTTAGGCAAGGTTGGAAATTTAAAATCAAGCGTGTCTTTAAATCCAACTATAAATATTCGCTCACGATGTTGTGGTACGACAAAACGAGCATCTAAAATGTTATAAAAAATATGATAGTTTAACTCGTCTTCAAGAGTCCATTTAATGATTTCAAAAGTTTGTCCTTTATTGTGAGCCGTTAGATTTTTAACATTTTCAAGTAGAAAGGCTTTTGGTTGTTTATCCTTGATGATGCGTACAATCTCAAAAAATAGCGTTCCTTGAGTGGGATGTTGAAATCCATGTGAATTACCGAGGGCATTGTGTTTGGTGACACCGGCACTGCTAAAAGGTTGGCAAGGAAAACCGCCGGTTAGAATATCATGATCAGGAATGTCTTCAGATCGGATTTGAGTAATATCACCGGCTGGCTTATGTCCAAAATTCGCCTCATAAGTTTGTTGGCTAAATTTGTCCCATTCTGAGGCAAAAACACATTGTCCCGCTACGGGTTCAAAAGCGAGCCGAAAACCGCCAATCCCAGCAAATAAGTCAATAAAGGTGAACAGAGTAGGCGCGTTATTTTTCATTTTATTTAGTTATTTATTTAGTCTATCAGCAAGCGTAGGATTTCCCACGCACCGTTATAATCCAGGGGCACCGCCCTAGGAAAGCCCCGCTTTTGGGTGAGGGCAACCATAAAGGATTGCCCCTACATTACATAACGGTTTGTAGGGGCAATCCCACGTGCAAAGCCCTTAACTTAATGGCATTGAGGCACCGCCCCAATGCCACACAGTTTGCGGAATTAGAAAGAAATAATCCCCCCCGCCTTTGGTAAAGCCGTCGTCTAATAGCTGAAGTGCCCTAAAAAAATCCGGAATTTACCAGTCCCCTTTAGGGGACTTTAGCTTTGAGACAACGGCTTTACCAAAGGCTCTTTCTCGTTTATTTCTTAACTTAATGGCATTGAGGCACCGCCCCAGGAAAGCCCCAACGGGGCGACATTATTAACCTTTACAAAAACACTGCCGGCGATACGTGAAAACGCTTACTCAGATTTTTAATTTGTTCTCTATTTAATTCACGTTGACCATTTAGCGTCTCCAACACTTCTTTTTGATAACCAATTTCAGGTAAGTCATTGGGGGTTAAATTATGTTCTTGCATTAAAAATCGCAAAACGTCATAAGGTGGTGCATCTGCTATGGGATGATGTTCTTGTTCATAAACTTCGATTAAGGTGCTGATGGTTTCCAGCAAATTAGCCAATGGATGTGTCTCATCGTCACCAACCGTATTGAGCAATTCATCAACTAAGACAGCCATGCGTTGATATTCTGTCTCAGAATGTGGAACAGATAAGATATTTGCAACGGGATTCCAGTGAGTTATCGTTTTTGTAAGCAATGGACTACTCATCTTATGAACCTTTTGATTTATACCATGCCTGTAAAGCACTCAACACGCCTCATAAACAATCCGTTTATTCCTAAAATAGGTTGTACTATTCCTAAAAGAAGTGCAGCAATTTCCAAAGCAGCAAGCTTTGGACTCCAACTACTTCCAAAGGGCCCCCGGTAATAAAAAAAAGGCATAAAATTTGCATTAAACCTCGGAGGTTTATAAAACCGCCGTCTGAGGTTTTTAAGACAAGTCAAATGAAAAGTCAATTAACCGGAGTAATGCACCAATGCGTTTTTTTAATAATGCCGGGCCTGTCAATTGTGATGATCATTATTGTTTGCCGCCCTTAAGTCGATTGGATTTGGATGACGTTTTGGCGCTCATTCAACAAAAGCGTTATTTTGTGCTACATGCGCCTTTGCAAGTGGGTAAAACCACCTATTTGTTGGCGCTGATGGACTACTTGAATCAATCCGGGCTGTATCGTTGTTTATATTTTAACGTGGAAGTGGCCCAAGCGGCCCGTGAAAATGTCTCACAAGGGATACGGGCTATTTTGGATGAAATGGCAGAATGTGCTATATATAGTTTAAAGGACTCTTTTTTGGCAGAGCAAAATTGGGCGCAGTTTGGTGCCAACAATGCTTTGAATATCGCCCTCACTCGTTGGGCCGAAGCGAGTCCTCAACCACTGGTGCTTTTGATAGATGAAATCGATTCATTGATGGGTGATACGCTTATCTCGGTTTTGCGACAATTGCGGGCAGGTTGTCACAAGCGCCCGGCTTTATTTCCGCAAAGTATTATTTTATGTGGCCGGCGTGATGTGCGCCATTACCACCTTCACTCAGCACAAAATAAAACCATTATCACTGGCGGGAGTGCGTTTAACATCAAAGCCAAGTCCCTACGTTTGGATTATTTTACCCCAAATGAAATAGAAACCCTATATCAACAGCACACCGACGAGACGGGCCAATCTTTTGAAAGCGGCACCTTGGAACTCGTTTGGGAATTGACCGCTGGACAGCCTTGGTTAGTCAATGCGTTGGGCTATGAAGTTTGCTTTGAAATGAAAACGGGCCGAGATCGCAATATACCCATTACGGCCGAAATGATGATTGAAGCTAAAGAACGTCTTATTGAGCGGCGAGAAACTCATCTTGACCAATTAGTCGATAAACTCAGCGAAAAGTGCGTGCAGCGAATCATTAGTCCGATGCTACAAGGTGAAGAACTTGGACAGTCGGTTCGCCCGGATGATATTCAATATGTGATTGATTTAGGGCTGGTTAATCGGGGCGAAATGGGCTTACAAATCGCCAATCCCATTTATCAAGAAATCATTCCGCGTGCATTGAGTTTTATTACCCAACTAAACTTTGAAAGCACTATACAACCGGCTCGCTATATAGGGCCAGATGGCCGACTTGATATGGAGAAATTACTGACGGCCTTTCAAGAACTTTTTCGAGAACATTCAGAACATTGGATCAAAAAGTTTGACTACCAAAAAGCCGGTATCCAACTCTTGCTACAAGCTTTTTTGCAACGGATTATTAATAACGGTGGACGAATGGAGCGAGAATATGGTTTGGGACGTAAGCGCACTGACTTACTCATTATTTGGCCTAACAACAAACAGACTCAAAAAATTGTGCTTGAATTAAAATGGCGCTATTTTCTGTTAGAAAAAACGCTTGATGAAGGGCTAGAACAAACATGGGCTTACATGGATCGCGTTGGTACGACTGAGGGCCACTTAATCATTTTCGATAGACATCAAAATACTCAGCATAAAGACAAGATTTTTCGGCGAGAAGAACGATACCGCAAGCAAAAAATCATAGTTTGGGGTTTTTCAGTGAACAGTGATCAGTGAACAGTGATCAGTTTTTAGTGTACTATAGACTTGTCCGTAAATAAAATTTACGCTAATAAAAACAAATAGTTAAATTAACAAAACCCTTATTTTCGGACAACCCTTATGATATCCAATTCGTTTATCCGCGCAATAGGCGTTCCATAACGAAGTTTCGCTGTACTACATGCTGTTGTACTATAAGCCCCAATTCGTTTATCCGCGCAATTCGTTGTACTACATGCCGCTGTACTATAAGCCTTAATTCGTTTATCCGCGTAATTCGCTGTACTACGTGCCGCTGTACTACATGCCGCTGTACTATGATATCCAATTCGTTTATCCGCGCAATTCGTTGTACTACATTACATGCCGCTGTACTATGCTATCCAATTCGTTTATCCGCGCAATTCGTTGTACTACATGCCGCTGTACTATGAGCCTTAATTCGTTAATCCGCGCAATTTGTTGTACTACGTACCGCTGTACTATAAGCCTTAATTCGTTAATCCGCGCAATAGGCGTTCCAGAACGAAGTTTCGCTGTACTACGTACCGCTGTACTATGAGCCCCTGATCATTGAAAACTGAAAACTGTTCACTGAAAACGGCTCACTGATTAATAGGTGGCTCGATCCCAAGAAACCTAGATTTGTTATGAGTGGAAAAATGATATAAAATGTTGGCATTTTTATACCTTGGAGATTTCTAGATTTCTAATTAAAGAGAGTGATTGCCGAGAATTTTTCTCGATTTATGCAAAAACTATTCCAATAACTTTGTTCTCAACAACAGGACTCGACAAATGAAAACGTCAAAGTCATTATCGATAGGCTTTGCCGGTCTGCTCTTATCGTTGAGCGGGCCGACTTATGCCTATTCCAACCCCACTGCGGACATTGCTTGGTCCGGGGGCACATTGGGTGTGGCCGACATTCAGGCCGCGTTTAACAACGCCCGAACCACTGAAAATAGCCAACTATCGACTTCTATTCCCACGCTGACTTTGCCTAGCCAAGCGCAATGGGATAGCAAGAGCGATGGCGAAAAAGCCCTGTGGCTTATTAACAAAGAGCGTACGGATCGAGGTATCAAAGCACTACAAGGCCTAGAAACCAACGTCACCAACGTGGCTCAAAGCTATGCCCAGTATCTGCTTGATAACAACAAGACTGGACATGAAGCGGATGGAAAAACGCCGTCGCAGCGTCTTGATGCCAATCCAACCATTCAAGCCTGCCGTGAATTTCTGACTAGAAGCGAAAATCTGGCCTATTTTTGGGGCATTTCAGCGTTTCAGACACCCTTACCCATTGAGAAGGCTGTCTATGACTGGATGTATGAAGATGCCTTAAGTAGTTGGGGACATCGTGACGCGGTTTTGATAGATGCGTATAACGATAACAACAGTGACAACCAAGAAGGCTTTTTAGGTATAGGCAGGGCCAGTGGTGGGCCGCACAGTTCTCCCAGTAGGAGTTATAACCATGTCGAGATCGTTGTGATGAATATCTTCGATCCTTGTGCATCATGGGCTTCAGACTCCACCGCGCCCACTTTTGCCAGCGGTTATCCGGCAAAGCCTACTATATAGTATTAGCTGACGGCGCTACCGCGCCTAGCGCGGCCCAAGTGAAGGCCGGACAAGACAATAGTGGTACCGCCGTAGCGGCCGACAAAAAAGGCGATTTCGCACTGGCAGCCAACACAGAAGCTTCCGCTAACGTGACTGGCTTAGCGGCCTCAACGGCCTACGATATTTTCGTCGTAGCCGAAGACGGTAGTAACAATCTGACGGCCGTTGAGAAAGTGGATGTGACAACGCCAGCGGCCCCAGATACCACCGCGCCCACTTTTGCCAGCGGTTATCCCAAGACGGCCAATGTCACGCACAATGCCTTTGACTTATTGGTGAAAGCCAACGAAAACGGCAAAGCCTACTATATAGTATTAGCTGACGGCGCTACCGCGCCTAGCGCGGCCCAAGTGAAGGCCGGACAAGACAATAGTGGTACCGCCGTAGCGGCCGAC
>NBMI01000165.1 GCA_002085445.1 Candidatus Parabeggiatoa sp. nov. 2 | reverse complement strand
AAATCCTTGTAGTTATTTGGATGCCATTTTACCCTTATTTTTGTATGGCTATTGGGCGCTGGTTTGAGGGCCATAAAATACTTTAGAAGTTTTCAAATTAAAGTCTGGCCTTACAAACTACAAGGATTGAGTATAATCAAGGATAAATCCCTGCTTATATTCAATCCCTGTTATTAGGAATCAGTTTTACCCTTATTTTTGTATGGCTATTGGTCGCTAGTTTGAGGGCCATAAAACCGTTTGCAAGTTTTCAAATTAAAGTCTGGCCTTACAAACTACAACAAGGATTGAGTATAATCAAGGATAAATCCCTGCTTATATTCAATCCCTGTAGTTATTAGGAATCATTTTTACCCTTAATTTTGTATGGCTATTGGGCGCTAGTTTGAGGGCCATAAAACTATTTGCAAGTTTTCAAATTAAAGTCTGGCCTTACAATATACTGCACGCGGTTACAATTTGAACTTCGCAAGTTGTGCCCGTGTAAAGTACACCCATTACCATTACCCAAACCGCCGCCGTTTCGCCCGCCAACCCGTGCGCCACGTTATCCACAGCTTACGCAAAGGCGTTAAACGAATACGGTGTTTAAACAGTTGATAGCCATCATTTTCTATTTCGCCTAAGGTTGCCAACGCCAATTGAGCGCGAATTAAACCACAGCGTTGATTAAAACGGTCTTCTTTAGCCAAGTATTTGAAAGCATTGTCATAATAGGCGCGAATGCGGGTGGCTTGGTAGGCGAGTAGAGCTTGTACCGTCTCTGACAGTTGCCAGTTAAACATTGTTTGTTCACTGACATTGAATCGCACCAAATCCTCTTGCGGAATACAAAGCCGTCCTTTTTGAATATCGCGGCGCAGTTCGCGCAAAATCGAGGTCAATTGTAAGGCAACTCCTAATTGTTCAGCATATTTGAGAGTGCTATCGTTTTGGTAGCCCAACACTTGCGTACACAACAAACTCAACACACCACTGGTGCGTTTACAATACGCTTCTAACTCTTCAAACGTACTATAACGAGTCACCTCTAAATCCAGCTGCAACCCTTCTATAATTTCTTGAAAATAATGCTCCGCCAACTGGTAACGGCGAACAGGTTCGCTTAAAGCTTGGCAAACCGGATGATGCGTGGTGCCGGCAAAGGCTTGATAAATTTCCTCCCGCCACCACTGGAATTTAACCCTAGCCACTTCAGTGTCGTGACATTCATACCGGACATCGCTGACTTCATGGAAAAAAGCATGTAGGGCAGTGACTGCATGGCGCTGCGTTGCCGGCAAAAAACGTAAACTGTAATACAGGCTAGAACCCTCGCGCAGCACTTTGTCTTGGCAATATTGTTGAGGTGTCATGGCTCAAGTGTAACAGATTACTCAATCCATGATAACAAATCGAGTGGTTTTTGGAGCATCCCTGTCGCTCCCCACTGTGCCGGCTTTTCTTGTGCCTCTATGTAGCCATATAGGGCAACCAATGTACGCATCCCCGCCCGTTGCCCCGCCTCAATATCGCGTGACGCATCCCCAACATAAACACACGCCTCAGGCGTACTCTGTGCGAGTTGACAGGCATGTAGCAAGGGTGCCGGATGTGGTTTACGCTGTGGCAAGGTATCGCCGCTGATATTGCACACGCTGCGAGATGTCAAGCCTAACTGTTGCAACAACGGCTCAGTCAACCAAGTGGGTTTATTTGTTACCACGCCCCATTGTATTCCCTGTTTTTCCAAGGTTTCTAACACTTCGGCCATGCCCGGAAATAAGCGCGTCTGATCGGCCAAGTGATCAGCATAAATCGTCAGAAAACGCTGCCGCAATGGTTCAAGGGCCGGATCATCGTCACTTAATTGAAAACCGTTTTTAATCAATCTCATACCCCCATAAGATACCCAAGGGCGAATTTGCTCAAAGGGCAACGGTTCGCGTTTTTGTTCAACCAACACAGCATTGAGCGCGAAAGCTAAATCGGGGGCCGTATCTAACAATGTGCCGTCTAAATCAAACAGCACCGTCTGTACGGAGTGACTCAGAGATGGCGTTGTGTATGGAGCGATCTTATCGAACCTTGGTTTTAATAACTTCTTATGTACGGGGTGACTCATGGATGGCGTTGTGTATGGACAATATAGTTGACGGAGACTTTTTGGCCCAACGAATAATGCTTGCTAAAGGGATTATAACTCATACCCGTGATATCTTTTATTTCACCGCCCGCCGCACGTACCCACTGTGCCAATTCGGCCGGCCGAATGAATTTCGCATAATCATGTGTGCTTTTGGGCAAAAGTCGGAGAATATATTCGGCCCCAACGATGGCAAAGAGATAAGACTTAGGATTGCGATTAATGGTGGAAAAAAATATCTGTCCGCCCGGCTTGACTAAGTTATGACAGGCCCAGATTACCGAAGCCGGATCGGGGACATGCTCCAGCATTTCCATGCAAGTGACGATATCAAAACTGTCGGGGCGCTCGGTTGCCAATTGTTCGGCCGTCGTGCGTTGATAATCAACGTTCAAACCGGATTCATACAAATGTAATTTTGCCACACTTAGCGGCCCTTCGCCCATATCAATCCCGGTCACCTTAGCGCCACGTTGCGCCATACTTTCACTCAAAATACCGCCCCCGCAGCCAACATCTAACACGGATTTGTCCGCCAAACCGCCCACGCGCTTATCAATATAATCTAAACGCAGGGGATTAATATCGTGCAATGGTTTAAATTCGCTTTCTTTGTCCCACCAGCGGGACGCTAATGCGCTAAACTTAGCCAATTCTTGCTGATCTACATTGTGTACGACGTTCATACGAAAATACCAAGCCAGGGGCAACGCCCCTGGCTTTAATAATACGCACCAAAGGGGCTAGGTTTTAAAGCCCCAACGGGGCGAGATTAATATAGCCAGGGGCAACGCCCCTGGCATAGCCAGTGGCAACGCCCCTGGCATAGCCAGTGGCAACGCCCTTGGCATAGCCAGTGGCAACGCCCCTAGAACTTTCATATACAAAGTATAACAATTAATTATTACATAAGCTAATTATCAAGACTTGTGTGCTTATGGTAGCCGAATCGAAGAGGAAGGGGGGGTGTAAAAAGTCCTTTCAAGGCAAAACAATTCAAAAAAACTTTTGCCTCTAAATCCTAACCGTGCGCAGGATAAGCGTAAAACGATTAATGAAAACTTAAAATATTTTACTACAACTCAAAGGAAAAGCCTACGACTTTTGGTGGAGGAAGTTGAGTGATTTTTATTTAATGGCACGCACGATACCCAATAATGTTACAGTTAAAAAACACCTATTTTTGTCATTTCGTTTCTGTTTCGATTTCGGTTTCGACGTTAGGAGAAATCTGGAGAAATCTGGAGAAATCTGGAGAAATCTGGAGAAATCTGAGAATCGATATTGGACGGGCTACAGATTCCTCAAGTTCAAGCTCCCTCACTGAGTCGGTATCTCATCGGTATCTCATCGGGACTCGGAATGACAAAAGCGCAAATTGTGCCAGTGCTAAGTATAAGTCATTGATGGAAAGTAGATAGGCGGGAGAAATCTTGCTGTTTTCAAAGATGACAGTAGAAAAAATGTCCTGTACTCAGCGAAATCTTGCAATCGTTTTATCAATTGATTTGTGTAACTGTTATGAACAAAAGATTTCAGGCCTTGACTCTTGAAAAGAATTTTACCCTCTTTAGAGGGATGTTAGCATCTTTACTGCTTTCTCTGCTTTTAGCCGGGGTAGCCAATGCTGAACAACCCCGAGAAGAAAAACTGCGCGTGGTGACAAAGGCATTTGAGCCTTTAGTCATGAAGCAGGGGGAAAAATATCTTGGCTTCAGCATTGATCTGTGGAAAGCCATTGCTGAGAAAATGGGGGTTGAATATGAATTATATGGGGTAGAAACCATTACCGGGTTAGTTGATGCGGTGCATCGCGGTGAAGCGGATGTTGGGATTGCTGGCATTAGCATGACTGCTGAGCGAGAAAAAAAACTCGACTTTTCCCATCCCTTCTTCGAGTCAGGTTTACAAATCATGGTTTTATCTAAATCTGAGTATTCCTCAAATCTCATTTTACTTGATGCACTCTCTGTCATCTTTTCTCCTAAACTACTCTATGCGGTTGGCATTCTTTTACTAACCCTTGTTGTGACAGCCCATCTCATTTGGTTCGTTGAACGACATCATAACCCAGATTTTTCGCCTCAATATGCTAAGGGTATCTGGGAGAGTTTCTGGTGGCCAGCTGTGACGGTGACGACGGTTGACTATGGCGATAAAACACCACGAGGAACTTTAGGGCGATTGGTTGGACTTCTATGGATGTTTATTGGCATTTTTGTTTTAACGTCCTTTACGGCTAGTGTGACAACTAGAGTCACTCTTCAACATTTGCAAGAAACTATCAACAGCCTAGATGATCTGGTAGGCAAACAAGTCGCCACAGTTAAAGGCAGTACTGCTGATCATTATCTTTCTGGACGATATCTGGAAGTGGTTAGGTTTAAGCAGCCCAAGCAAGCATACCAAGCTTTGGCGCAAAGTGAAGTGGATGCGGTGGTTTATGATGCGCCTGCACTGTGGTATTACGCTCATCACAAAGGAAAAGGGAAAGTCAAAGTCGTAGGCTCCGTTTTTAAAAAGGAAAATTATGCCCTCGCATTTCCAACGGGCAGTTCCTATAAAGAAGAAGTCAACCATATACTTTTGAAGCTATGGGAGGATGGCATTATTGAAGAAATAGAAATCGAGTGGTTTGGTTCTTCTTGGCACAATAGACGGTTTAACCGGGGAGAGACTTACCCACGATGGGGTAAAATGTGAAACGCAGTAACTCGCTACGCGAGATAATAGCCACAGGTACAACCAGGGGTGGTGAAAATTGTTAATTGTTAATTGTTAATTGTGAATTGCTAATTGTTAATTGTTAATTGTGAATTAAAAACTAATCAATAAGTGATTGTTTTTTATACGATGAACAAAAACGGGATCAACTTTTTACTTAAAAAAGAACCTGATTTTCATCAGCCCAGGTTGGTTCTATTTCTTCCCCAGGTTTCACCTGGGGCTCTTAACATTCAACCCCTTCGGGGTTGTTTGCTTCTATTTCTTCCCCAGGTTTCACCAGTAGCTCTTTCACATTCAACCCCTACGGGGTTGTTTGGGTTGGTTCGTTTGATGCAGATTATGAATTGAGATCAGTGTCCAAAAGAGAAGCATTGAAACAATTTAAAAAGGCGAAAGAGTTTGTTGAACTCATCACCAAGGAGATAGAAAAGTGATTAATCTTAAACAGATGGAGTTGGCTCAGGTTCTGTTTGATAAATTAAAACAACAATATCCTGAAATTGAGTTGGTGGAGATTGTGGAAAGTGGTGTCTATCCAGATCATCTGTGGGTAAAAATTATTATGCCAGAAGATGAAGACAGAATGATTGAGATGGGAGAAATAGCAGCCGACATTTCAACGGATATATTGGTTGATTATGGTTATCATATTACTATCAGTAGTGGCACTCGGCTAGAAAAAAAGGCCGCTTAATGCGGTTGTAAATTTACAAACGATATTGTAGGGGCAATCCCTTGTGGTTGCCCTCAATACCTACAAGGATTATATGCTTATGAAAGGATTTGCTTATGACTTCAGATGAAATCCGTTATTATAACGAATCTAGGAGATTGCTTTTGAAGCCATAAGCTCATCAAAAGACTTAAGACAAAATCCGTTATTATAACGAATCCTTGTAGTTGCTTTTCAACGGAAATTGGCTAACTATGCCTTATAAACGTCCAGAATCAATATTAGTCGTTATTTACACAACAGCCAAAGAAGTCTTATTAATGCAACGCCGCGATGTGCCGACTTTTTGGCAATCCGTGACAGGAAGTTTGCGCGAAAACGAAACCCCAAAAGAAGCAGCTAAGCGGGAACTATGGGAAGAAACCGGTTTGGTTGCCGATGAGCGGTTGCAAGATTGTCAGTACCAGAATCGCTTTAAAATTAAACCACCTTGGCGGGCGCGTTATGATCCAGAAGTAACGCATAACACGGAATATGTGTTTAGCTTTTGTTTACCGTCGCGCCAGCCAATTCAACTAAATCCAAGTGAGCATAATCGTTATTATTGGTTGCCCCGTGACGAGGCTGTGGAAAAGGTAACGTCTTACACTAATCGGGATGCTATTATTAATATCCTAAAATAAAAAAAGATAATACTTTGTCAATTGTTAGGTTTCGGGAATTAGCTTCGCGTAACGAAGTTTCGTTCCAAATGAACGAAACAACTATAAGTTTCTGTGACTCTTTATGCACATTCAAACAACGCGGCGCGTCTTTAATCTCTCAGGTTGCACCTGTGGCTATTCACCCCTTTGGGGTAATCTCAAAAAAAATTTCCTGAACAATACTCATCAAAATACGCTTTGTACCGGACAATTTATTTAAGTCATTGATTGTGGAAAATTTATTCTCTCCCTCTGGGAGAGGAAGAGAGATTATTGATTGGCCTTTTTAAAAATCTTGATGAGCCAATAGTGACTCATCAGTGATTCTAATATTTTCATAGCTTGTTGTAGTTCGACTTCAAAGTCTTTGTTTTGAATGTCAACAATCAGTTTGTAAATGACCTCATAAGTGAGTCTGTCTTCTTTGTCCATGTAGATAAACTGACCATTGTGGACGTTATTCAGTTTTTCTATCTCCGCCTTGCCCACTTTGCCAGTAATGGTGGTTTCTCTGACATCTCTAAAAAGAGTAAACTGTATCTCTTCATAATCGAAGACAAGTTCATTAAAGTTTTTGATTCGAGACGGAAAAACCATATCGCCTACTTGCAAAAAGCCGATAACAAAAGATTGCGCAGGCATTTTGATGAGCAGGTGTTCTGGCAGCTTCTTTTTGCCCAGTTTTAAGCGATCAACTTCTATGCTGTTGAAAAGCGTGTTAAAAGCTTCCGTCACAGTCAACAACTTACCAATGTCGTCATTGTCACTAATAATGACGAGTTTTTCGTATTCCTCATCAAGTAATGCTTTTTCTCTTTCGAGATAATCTATAATAAGGCCGTTCGTAGACAGCGGAGTGGTTTCGGCCGGGCGCGATGGTTGAAACAGCGGCAAGTTTTGAACGGGCGGCTGGGTTTGAACCGGCCGCGTGGTGGGGGCATGCTGCGGCGCTGGCTCCTTTACCCCCAACGTCATCGGTTGAATCACCGTTGATTCTATCACCTTTCTCAGAGCCACTATTTCAACCAGAATGGTTTTGAATGTTTCTCTCACCTCATCTTCAAAACTCGAAAACTTGAGTTGAGCTTTAATGCCCTTGAGTTGTTCTTTTACCTCGTCTTCAAAATTTTTAACAGGTTTTACGGGAGCCGCCGGTAAAGGAATCGCTTGCGTTCTAAATCGGTAGTAATGTGAAGCCCGATTTAACACTTCTCGAATGGAAGCCTGACTTAAAATATCCAGAAAATCTTCGGGCGCAAAAATGGGTTCTATATCGACTCCCTGTTCTTGGGCTTTTAAAGTTAATACCTTTTTGAGTTGTTCTTCTTCAGGCTTGTGTAAAGCTATTTGGCATTGAGACAGTCTGCCAACAATGGAACCATCAAAGAATTCCTTAAAATATTCCCACCTATCTGGAAACAGGTTAAGAATAATTAAGCTATTTGGCACATGAGTAAATAGCTCTTTAACCGCATCGCCAAAACGTCGTAGGAGTTCTTTATTGTATTCGAGCCCTAACCCTTCTAATTGGTCGAAGATGATAATCAGAGGTTCGTCCATGATGGACAATTTACCAAAGACGCTCATGGCGTCCAGTGAAAAGGCCTCTTTACTGCCATCATCCTTCCAATTCTTCAGGCCGATGCTCTCTACTTCGTGTGTTTCTAACTCACTCGCCGATAGCCACTTTCCCACTAACCGTTTCTTGTTAGGATCTGAATAACTACAGAATTTGACAATGCCTTTCAGAATCGTCGTGGAATAGCCGGCATCGCCCTGATGCCTTTTCCACCAACTATCAATAATGATTTCAATGCGTTGCCAATATTCGCGTTTAATACGCGCACCTTCGCGCCCCAACTCTTTATAGATATTGAGCGGATCCTTTGACAGAACCTCTAACAGGTATCTATCTTTGTCAGTCAGCTTTCTGAAATAATCCAGAATGCCGGCCGATCTTTTACTACGGAATTCTCGAAACGTCTCAAGGATAATTTGAGAGAAACTGGTTGCCAATAAATGCTCAACTTGAGAATAAGGACTATTAGGCACTTGTTCCACAAAAGATTCTAAAACTCGGCTATAAATATGATATAAAACCGAGTTGATGTTATTGGGTTGTCTGATAAAAAGTAGCCGGTTGCTTTTTAAGCGTTCTTTTGCCAGTCTCATCATCAGATGGGTTTTGCCCGCGCCCGGCTCTCCGGTGACAACGACCCCTTGACTTTGATGGTTTTCTACATCATTTTTAATGTCTGCTATAAGAGACTTTAATCTTTCAAACTCATCATAAAAAATTTCTTTTAAGTCCGTGTGGTTTTGAAAAGGCGTATCGACTCGACTATTACTAAAAGGATTGGGTATTAATGATTAATGATTAATGATTAATGATTAATGATTAATGATTAATGAGTTAAATGATTGTTTTTAAAATAATTTTACTAAGCGGAATAAAAATGGGATCAAACTTTATCAGCAAAAGTTTCAGAGCAAATTATGCTGATAAGGCTAAAGTTTTTGTGCATAAAAACTTTAGCCTAAAATTGATTTGGGTGCAGATATTCCTGTCTCCCATCAAATTAAAAGTTATTGCAAATCAATTGGTTATTGAGTTTTGCATGCGTAATGACAATAACTGATTGAAATATTTATATATTAATTTTCTTGGAGATGAAAGGAACTGCACCCAATTGATTTGATTGACATCACGCTGCGAATTAAGGGTTGAATTAATTATTATGAAATCAAGGATTTATAAAAACTTCTGATTGAGAAGTTATAGAAAAAATCTAACGCTTGCATGCGCAAATGACGCTTGCATGCGCCACGCATATTTGGATGTCTCTTGCGTCAAAGCGCGTCAAAGCGCGTTTATTTTATAGCCCATTCAATCGAGATGCTCTCGTTGTAATAAAACACCTACAAAAAGTATGGCTAATGAGGCGCAATTGGGGGCCATAACTTAATTTGAAAGCATTCAAAACCCCTAAATCAGGTAGTCTAAATAACCAGAAAATATCTCTTGCGTCAAAGCGCGTCAAAGCGCGTTTATTTTTCCACTTACAAGAATTTATAAGATTCAATTTAACCCTTAATTCGCATTTTTAGTGACGGTTTGTCGTAGTCGCCGGTTTGTCGTAGGAGCAAAAGCGATTCACAAGTTGCTTGTAATGAGCCTCAAAAAGACTTTTGTTTACCCAGTTATGCACATTCAACCCCTTCGGGGTTGGTGCGTGTTTAATCTGAAAACCACAGGCTCCACTAACTAAAGCTACTCACAAAATTCGCGGAGCGAATTTTTCCTGAAAACCCCTTCAGGGTAAAGTTAACGGGAAAATAGAAAAGCGCTACGTTGTCATAGTCGTATTGCTCCTACTACAAACACCATTATGTTAAAAAACTTTTGTTGACCTACTTATGACTTTTTTTTGTAAAAATGAAATGTAAAGAAAGCGCCTACTTTAATCTTCGATGTTTTGCCCCCAATTTTTTGGAGTCAAGCTAAAAATATAAACGGCACAGTACC
>NBMI01000012.1 GCA_002085445.1 Candidatus Parabeggiatoa sp. nov. 2 | reverse complement strand
AAAGGATTGCCCCTACATGACACGACGGTTCGTAGGGGCAATCCCACGTGCAAAGCCCCTTTTGATTCAGGCAAAATACCTGATAATATGTGCTTCGGTACTTATTGTCACCAGTGTACGCAAGCCAACCACAAGATGGCATGGCAATCCAGAAAGACGGATAAGGCCCGTTCGATATTTGGACTTACGACGCACACAGCCTATTTATGCGCGAGTAGGAGACTCAAAATGAGTCAAAAGTACTACCAGTGAAGCCAGTGCCGAAGATTTTTATGAAAACAGTCTCAAAAGATTCTCTTCTATTATTGGAAAAAAATTGACAAGAGCAAGAATATCACTCACGACAGCCAACAAAGCACGGAAAGTACTGGTTATTTCAATAGAATCTGACGAATACTCAGGATTTCATCAAGGTGCGGGTGAGGCCGTACTTGCCGATTTAATTGCACTTGATATTCCCAAATATCGCCTCATTCTGATTGATGAAATTGAAACGTCGTTACATCCAAGAGCGCAGCGGCGACTTATCAGAGATTTAGCCGAAATCTGTCGCTTACAACAAATTCAAATTATCGTGACGACACACTCTTCGTATGTTTTGGAGGAATTACCCCTAGAGGCACGAATTCAAGTACTCAATACCGTCAACAATAAACAGGTAATGCCGGGCATTAGCGCCCAATTTGCCGTCACAAAAATGGATGAAGAGGCCTATCCTGAAGTCGATATTTATGTAGAAGACGAAGAGGCCAAAATTCGAGTAGAATAAATTATTGTTAAATACGAGCCAACTTTTCTCAATCGGGTTAAAATAATACCCTTTGGAGCGGCCTCGGTGGGGCAAGCACTGGGACAAATGGTGCATGGTAAAAAATTTCCCAGAGCGAGTGTCGTCATTTTAGATGCCGATCTTGATAAATCGCCCGGTTGTCTCTTACTCCCCGGATATGATGCGCCTGAAAGGGCTAATAGCAGTGTTGAGAAATCTATTACTATCTTATACTATGTCATATTATTTCATATTGGATATGTAGGATCGAGGAAGTTGCATTTTTAATTGTGGTTTGAGAAAATAGCTGCTCAGTTGACAAATAAATTATTAACAAAATTATGAATAAAAAAACCAGAACAGATAAATCAGGTACTTATGACGTACCTATTAGTACTTATCAAACTCGTTTAGGGAACTTGCCCGAAGCGAGTACAACAGCGTTAGATGATTGCGCTGATTTGTTGTCGCAGGTAGAACGTAAACTCTTTGCCCAAATGCAAAAGGTGGATACGTTTAAAGGAAAAGTCTTTAATCAGATTAAATCTTTTTTCGTGTCATTTTTTGGAATTTTGTCTAGGCAATTTAATTCTATAAATTTTACGTTGCAAGGCAAGGTTGTATCGATTCGTTCTAATCTTGATCGTCACATTAGTGAGAATAAAGAACGAGTAGAGAAGAGCAGAAAAACGCTTGAAAAACGGTATAAAAAAGAAGTTGAACCCTGTCAACGTAAAAAACACTTGAATAAGATTCATCAAAAGAAACGTCGTTTGGCAGGGCTATAAAAGCGTCTTGAACAATTAAAATCGGATAAAGCCAGCGGGCGAACGCGAATTTGTTTTGGTTCTAAAAAATTGTTTAATGCACAATTTTATTCAAAAGCTAATGGCTATAAAAACTTATCGCAATGGAAGTCCGATTGGCAACAAGCGCGAAGCAATCAGTTCATTTTAGTAGGTTCCAAAGATGAAACGGCTGTAAATCAACTTTGTGTCGCCACTCGCCAAAAAGAGGGCACACTAACTTTGCGAGTACGGATGCCGGAGGCTTTAGTTCCTAAACATGGAAAATAGGTTGAAATTCATGGCGTGAAATTTGAATACGGTCAAGACATTATTGAAGCCGCCTTGAACGATAACGAAGCTCTTCGTTCCATAAAAAGTATCAAAAGTTCTGAAACCAAACATTATGGCCAAGCCATAACTTACAGATTCTTACGTGATGATAAAGGCTGGCGTGTATTCGTAAGTACTGCTAGGCCAGAAGTTCCTCTTAAAACCTTAAAACACATTGGTAAGTAATGAATCATTAATTTTATGGTATAATGAGCGAACTAAAATTGTGAAAAAAATAACCTCAAGTTCACTTCAAGCATTTAAAATTGTTAAATCTGAAAGTTCCAACAAAATTTGTTAATAACTTAGAATAATATCAAGTTTTTCAATTGAAAGAGCTAATGAAAAGCTCAAATAAACCAAGAATTCGTCAACGCTCGCATGCAATTATACTCAGTTCAGAAGGGTTTTCAATTGACAAAATTTCGTCAATTTTGCAGATTGGTCGTGATGCTATATCACGATGGCTATATTCATGGGAAATATCAGGCTTGGAAGGGTTAAAAGATCGATATCGTTCTGGCAGTCCAAGCAAGTTAACACTTTATGAAAAAAAGTTGGTTATTGAGTTAGCGAAAGAAAACCCTCGTTCTATTACAAATATTAGAGCAGCCTTGTTTGAAATAACGGGTAAAACTGTAAGTGATTCAACAATTAAACGAATTTTAAAGGGCTCCCGCCATTGTTGGAAAAAAATACGAAAATCTGTAAAAGGCAAACGAAATCAAGAAGAATTTGATGCGGCGAAAGCCGAAATTGAAGAGCTTTTAGCCATAGCTTGCGATGAAGAAATTGAATTATGGTTTTTTGATGAATCAGGTTTCTATTTACAGCCAAGCGTTCCATATGCTTGGCAACCCATTGGAACAACAATAGAAGTGCCTTCATAAAACAGTCAACGTTTAAATGTTTTAGGTTTTTTAAGCCCAGATAATCCGTTTTAATCGTTTACTTTTGATGGTTCAATTGACAGTGATGTTGTTATTGCTTGTTTTGATAATTTTGTTAACCTAAATTCGGCTAAAAATCGGATAGTTTTTTTAGACAATGCTTCAACTCATACCTGCTCTAATTTCATGGAAAATATAGAGTTATGGGAAAAGAAAGGCGTTTTTATTAAATTTTTACCGGCCTATTCGCCAGAATTAAACATCATAGAGACATTATGGCGTTTTATGAAATATTGGTGGTTACCCTTTGGGGCCTATTCTTCTTTTGATAATTTGGTCAATGAAGTTGAAAATATTTTTTGGAAAATTGGTGATCAATTCCAAATTTGCTTCTCATAAAATACCTCATAATTTATGCTTCACTACTTACAATAGGAATAGATTTAAACGCTAATCATATAGCTTTAGTAGAAACCGATAGATTTTGTAATCTGATTGAGACTCAAACCCTTCCATTAAATACTTATGGAAAGTCTAAAGGTCAAACAGAAGCTCTCATTGGCGAAGCTGTTAAGGTCATTGTCAAACGTTCATAAAAGACATTAAAACCAGTTGTTATTGAAGCCATGGACTTTTCACAGAAAAATAATGTTTTAAAATAAAATAGTTCAAATCACCATGCTCGGATGCTAAGTTCTTTTGCTAACAACAAATTCAAACAATTTCTAGAAGCTAGGGCTTTTAAGCATGGTGTGAGAGTTTATAAAGTCAATCCGGCGTTTACCTCTGTAATAGGTAGAGTTAAGTATGCGTGTCGCTATGGGTTGACAGTTCATCATGCTGCCGCGTTAGTTATAGCACGGCGGCTATGTATGTTTTCTGAACGCGCTCCGTCTGGTTGTCAAAATGAGGTTCTCATCCCAAACAACAGGGGTGCCCATGTCACCTTCTCTCTACCCGTGAGGAATCGAGGGAAGCATGTATGGTCATTCTGTCCAGAAAATTCTAAATATGTAGCACAGGTTCGGGCGACAGAGTTAACTGCTCGATCCAACCAAACGAGGGGCCTTTGGTTGGGACAAAGGGGCCACCCCTTTCTCGAATTTTGATTGGTGAGATTCCATCACACGAATCGTTAGGCAGAACTGCTCGGCCAACGTGAACTTATCACATATTTTATAATATACCATAAGATAGTCTAAGATTTTTATGAGCGGTAATATTTGAACAGTTAGACAACAAAAACTGGCCCCAAGTCGCGCTGCAAAGAATCAATCGCTCACATTCGGCACTGGTAGACAACGCGAAAAGAGCAATGACAATACCTGATCACCATGAATGGATTAGGCATGTTGCCGATAACTTGACGATAGGCGGTCATGAATTGTGGCGAACGATGTGTAGTGTCTGGGTAGAAACTTGTACCCATCTAAATCAGATAGCTGAAATCATAGAGACTATCCGAGACGGTTTGGACAGTTAAGGTTAAATGTGAAAGGGACAATAAAAAAGGGACTAGGAAAACCGGGAAAGGACAAGGTGAAAGGGACAAGGTAAAAGCTGAAAGGAACAAAATAATGCCAATTTTTGATTGAAGCGTATTTTAGAAACGGAGCTAAATGTTACAATTGAGCATTCTATACAGTCGTCCAAACTAACGTTTGGCAGTTTGGCAGTCGTCCAAACTTTAGTTTGGCAGTGCCAAGTTAAAACCCGTCAATAGAACATTGACAGAGTACTAGGGTGTGTCACGGCTCTCAAACTTCGTATCAAGCGAAGCGAGATCAAAAACGCAACATCTGTGCAGTATAAATACCAATGTCCAAGACTCGTCTTGGACGGAAATAACAATTTCAGTTAAGAATTGGTATGATAACTGATAATTGATTACTAAGAGGAAATGTTATGTTTGAAGAACACTGGAATCAAACAGTGGGGCCTTTTACTTTGGGCGATATTGTGTTAGCGGCATTAATTTTTGTTTTTTTTGCACTTGCGTTCTTGTTCCGCGGACTGTTTGCCCGTCTGGTGTTAAACCGCTTGAAAAATATCGCCGCAAAAAATGAAACCACGCTTGATGACAAAATTCTCGCCGCACTTGAGCCTCCCCTTAAATTTATTTTCATTGTGATGGCCTTTTACTTGGCAATGCTTGTGTTGAAGTTGCCGGCCGAGATTGATGATATGTTAACTCCATTAATCCGTAGCTTGGTAGCGTTTATCTTGTTATGGGCACTCTATCGCAGTGTCGAACCATTGAGTTTTACCATTGACAGGCTGGCAGTCACGTTTGGTGCCGAATTGGCACAGGCCCTCAAAAATATGTTTATCAAAGGATTGAAGATTGTTATCGTCCTTCTCGGTTTCACGGCCATTTTGAATGAATGGGGCGTTAATGTGATGAGCCTCCTAGCGGGCTTTGGTATTGTTGGCGTGGCGGTGGCATTTGCCGCCAAAGAGTCTCTCTCTAATATTTTTGCCTCTTTGACGATTATCTTTGACAAAATGTTCAAACCGGGCGATTGGATTATGACACCCGATGTTGAGGGCACAGTAGAGGAAATTGGTTCACGATCCACCAAAATCCGTACTTTTGCCAAAGCCCTTGTCACTGTTCCAAATGCCAAACTAGCAAATTCCGCTGTCACCAACTGGAGCGAAATGACTAACCGACGCATTAAAATGCGTATTGCATTAGAATATCGCACCAGCAGCGAGCAAATCACACGTATCATGCAACGCATCAAGGATTACCTGCAAAACCATCCCGAGATTGAAACCGACTCACCCAAGGTTGTCACGCTGGTTAATCTGGTTGAATTCAATGACAGTTCCATTGACATCTTGTTATACTACTTCACCAAAACCACGCGCTGGCGAGAATGGTTGCGTATCCGTGAAGAAAATATGCTTGAATTCATCAAAATTGTCGAAGAAGAAGGGGCCGCTTTTGCATTTCCAAGCCAACAGATTTACCTGGAAAAGCTACCCAGTGATTTTCCTAAGTTGGTGTCAATGTGATATTGTAGCAAATTGGTTTTTTAACGGGTTTTTTTATAACGGATAATGGATAATTAATCATTTTGATGACTAGTTACCCATTACCCATTACCAAAGGAACTAGCTAATTATTAGTAAGGGGTGTGTGACGGCTCTCAAAAAAACGCTTTGCCAAGTTATACTAGACACCGATCGAGGCAAAAGTTTTTCATGAAAAACTTTTGCCTCGATCATCCTTAAGCCTTTTTGTCATGTCTCATCCCGACGATCCCTTTGATCGGAGGGAACTTCTTCTCTCAACGCCCAAGATTTCTCCTAAAGTCGAAATGACTTTCAGCGCAGTCTCAACGTTTAAGATTTCTCCTAAAGTCGAAATGACTTTCAGCGCAGTCTCAACGTTTAAGATTTCTCCTAAAGTCGAAATGACAAAAGCGCAGTCTCAACGCCCAAGATTTCTCCTAAAGTCGAAATGACAAAAGCGCAGTTTGTAACGGTGCAAAGTCTACTTCGCTGTGCGAGTTCAGAGAAGCGGTGCTGAGTATATAATCTGAATTATAGCCAAACGAAATACCAGTTTCGCTTGGCATTACCCTGTTTAGAAAAACCCTATTGAGAATTTGGAGATGGATACCAACAAACTCAAATTTTATTTGGCACTCTCTCGTTTGCCATTGTTACAAAACAGTTATCCTCTTAAAATTTTAAGTATAGCGTCTATCGGCCTCCTTATTCCCTTGCTCACGTTAATCATCTATCTTGTTGTGAATTCATCGTTGAGTTTAACTGAAAAAATCAATCTGTTTTTCATCATTTTATTCGCAACACTGATTGGTACGATAGCCAGCCTGTATTTATTATCTCTGCTGCTATATCCTATCACTTTGACCTCAACGGCGCTGTACCACTATCTTAATGAGGAACAAAAACCAAAACTCCCAACCGGTTTGGAGGACTCTGTCGGCCAACTGATGACTTATGTGCAATATACGATTGAGCGGCTGGATTTATTAAGCCATTCGCTAGACTCCTCCTGCGCCATTGATCCATTGACTGGCATTTCAAACCGTCGGGCCGGCGAAGAACGTTTGCGCCAAGATATAGCGCGTGCCCGCCGTGAAGAGAAGAAAATGCTGGTGGCCCTACTCGATGTCGATCAACTTAAAACTATCAATGACAAATTTGGGCATCATTTGGGCGATGTCTGTTTAACCCAAATCGCCCAGATGCTCTCCAAAAGCATACGCGAAGGAGACTGGGTAGCCCGTTGGGAAGGCAATCAGTTTCTGATGGTGCTATGGAACTTTAACCATGCAACTCCCACCATTGCTTTAGAACGCATTCAGCAACAATCGCTTAAAATTCATTTAGGGGAATTACTACAAATAAGCCTGAGCATTGGCGCATGCGAATACCGGGGACATACAGATTTGGATACTGACCTCGATTTAAAAAACTTGCTCATTCGCCTTGAAGAAAGTTTGTTTCGGGTTAAACAAATCTCTCGTGGAGGTATTATGTTCAGTGATCAGTTTTTCAGTGAGAAGTGTAAAGTTTTCAGTGAGAAGTGATCAGTGAGAAGTGTAAAGTTATCAGTTTTCAGTTTTTCAGTAAACTTGTCCCTTAATAATTTGAACGGTGATTTTGGTGATTTTGGTGATTTTTATGAAAGTTCCAAGGGCAACGCCCCTGGCGTTGCCCCCAATGCCATATCGTACCGCTTTTGGATGAGGGCAACCATAAAGGATTGCCCCTACATTACATGACGGTTTGTAGGGGCAATCCCAAGGGGAAAGTCCGACACGATATGGCATTGTGGCGTTGCCCCTGGCTCTCATTAATCAGCGTTAAAATTTAACATTTTTCACCTTTTTCACATAAATCACAGTTCAAAAAATTATTATTAAGGGACAAGTCTAGTGATCAATTTTCAGTGAGAACGAGAACGATCACTGAACACTGATTCCATGCCCGCGAAAAGGCACGACATGGGTATTTTGTGCTAAAATATTAACTTTCAGAAGTCACCTCTACTCTAGGTGGTTGATGGAAACTTTAGCGTGTGGCCTAAAACGACTACCCGTTAGCCCACTGCTAAAAACGAGCGCAACTTAGAATATAAAACGGGTTATAAAAGTCAACCCAAAAATAAGTATAAGAATTTTCCATGATTGCATTACCCATTTCTCCTTTCCCCTGGCATTTTTCCCCGGTCATCATTAACAAAATACACACATTTTATAATTGATAACTGACAACTGATAACTGTTCACTGAACACTGTTCACTGAAAACTGAGAACGATAACTTCTCACTGATAACTGATAAAAATGAGGTTCCTTATGCCAATGACTCAAGCCCGCCGTAGTAGTCGGAGAATTAATTCCCCTCGAAAAAAACCGATAAAACATAGATTACGCGAAATCGTTTTAATCTTTTTTTGCTTTGTCGGGCTTTATCTGTTTGTTTCGTTGCTCACCTATTATGGAAGCGATCCGGGCTGGTTGCACAGTGGCCCGGTAGAAGAAATCAGAAACAAAGGAGGGGTTGCCGGCGCCTTATTTGCCGACATCTTTTTTTATTTATTTGGTTATTTTGCCTATTTATTTCCCATTATGGTTGGCTATATGGGCTGGCTAATTTATCAGGGCCGTCACCACGATATTTTGGCTGAACCAAGAACTTTAATCGTCCCGGGCATCGGTTTTGTCTTAACTTTAACGGCCGGTTGCGGCCTCGCCATTGTCCATTTTATGGCGGAAAGCGCATTATTGCCCACCCATGCCGGCGGCATTTTAGGCTTATGGGTTGGCAACGGCTTAGTATCGATAGTCGATAGATTGGGCGCAACCTTAATATTGCTGGCGATATTTTTTACCGGTGTGACCTTACTGACTGGCTTATCATGGCTCAAACTGATGGACACCTTGGGCTACCACACCTTGCAAAGATGGCCGGCGGTCAAAAAATACCTGAGTAGCCAGTTCTGGCCTTGGTTTCTGGAGCAAGCGAGGCATGGGCTGCACCATGTCAAAAAATTTTTGATAATTTTGTTTAAAAAATTGCAACAAGGGATAAAAGCTGCCTATACGCGCTGGCAAGCGCGTCATGCCAATTGGCGCGAAGAGCGCAAACAATTTGATATGGACAGCACTTTTGATGAGGATGACGATGATTATTTCATCAAAGATGAGTCACCGGTTGATGAAACCGCTTCTTCTAAAACGCAGTCTACTTCCGAACAGACTTCACAACATAACCTCGCGTCACCAGAACCACCGCTTTTGCCATCATTAAATTTATTAGAATCGGTGCCAGAGCAGCTTAGTTCGCCAGATGTCAAAATATTATCACAACGAATAATAGATACTTTCGCCGCTTGGCAGCTAAAGGCAACGATCAATGCAACACAGCCGGGGCCGGTATTGACCAGATTCGAGCTCAAAATAATCCCCTCTATCGAAGCCAAATATTTTGAAGAACTCGGCGAAGCGCTGGCAAAAGCGTTGAAATTAGAACATGTGCAGATCACAGAAACTCAGCCGGGAATGGTTGATATATTGACACCCAACTTCAAACGCCAAACAATTTATTTGAAACACCTACTTCAAACGCCTGAATTTCAATGTAATTCTTCGCCATTGGCGGTAGCGTTAGGCACCGATATCAGTGGACATCCCATCATTATTGATTTATCCAAAATCCCCCATATCTTGATGGCGGGCCGTGAAGTGGCGGAAAAAAGGATAGCAATCAACACATTGATAATGAGCCTATTGTTCAAATCGGAGCCCACTGTGGTGCGATTTTTATTAATAGACAATAATACTCAAACTTTGTCTATTTATGCTGATTTACCCCATTTATTGATGCCGGTGCTCACTGATATGGCGCTTTGTGCACCGGCCTTAGGCTGGTGTGTCCAAGAAATGGAGCGCCGATATTCTTTAATGGCAAGCGCGGGGGTGCGGAATATTGAAGATTACAATCAAGCAATATTGCTCCAAGAAGATGCCGAATCTAATACGGCCCTGTTTTATGTGGTGATTATCATCAATGAACTTGCCGAACTGATGACAACTCGCATAGAAAAACAAACGGAGCCATTTTTGATTGCTTTGATCCAAAAAGCGCGTGCGGCAGGCATTCATATTATTTTAGCAACGCAGAACCCGACAGTGAACGTCATCACCGGTTTGATTAAAGCCAATATCCCCACACGAATGGCCTTCAAAACAACCCACCAAACTGAATCGCGGACTATTTTAGGCCAGACAGGGGAGGAAACATTGTTGGGCGACGGCGATATGCTCTATATGACAGCCGGTACAAGGATGCCGGTTCGTGTGCATGGAGGTTTTGTTTCAGACTTTGATGTGCAAAATGTAATATCTGATTTGAAAGCCCGTGCAACGCCCGATTATATCAATTTAGACGAGAAATTCGTTTAGGAGCAATATAGGCGTTCCAGAACGAAGTTTGGCGGGCCAATACGAAGTTTCGTTGTACTCACCCAACGACAAGGATTGGGTATGCGAATATCTCGCTATTAATGGAAAATGAAGAATGAACAAAGATGTCATTTCGTTTCTATTTCGGTTTCGACGACAGGAGAAATATTGAGAAATATTGAGAAATATTGAGAAACATTGAGAAACCTTATAAAATTACTTATCTTAAAGACGTTTTTATAAGTCATTGATTTTTTATGATTCAATTCAACCCTTAATTCGCATTGGGATAAAGCTGCGGATAAAAAAACGATATAATAATGAAGCGCGACAGAGGGCCATAACTTAATTTGAAAACCTATTTTCTGGCCCTCAAATAAGATAGTCCAAATAACCCTAAAAAAAGAGGTCAATAACAGGTGCCCGCGTATCACTACTCTGCCAAACGTTTTTGCTCTGAAAAACCTTCCAAACGTTAGTTTGGACGACTGCGCGTGAGGCGATAAATCGCCTACTACAAACGGGCCTTTTCCGTACGATATGGCATTGAGTTTGTTGAGTTTGTTGAGTTTGTTGAGTTTGTTGAGTTTGTTGAGTTTGAGAGTAAAACTCTATAACTCATAAACGCCATAAACGCCATAAACGCCATAAACGCCATAAACGTCATAAACGCCATAAACACAAAGCGGTCAGCCAGGCCGCATGTTATTACACAAGCATTGTCCGGCCCAATCCTTTCATCCTTATCTAAAAAATCCTTCTCAAAGTGGGCCGTTCTATCAACAATAATTTGTGCTAAAATGTGAACTTTCATAAATCGTTGTTTATGGGTTGGGCAGCACGTCAAATTTTACGTGCCTTGGCCATCTGCTTTTTATACGCTGCCCCAAAAAACTCAACCGTTATTAGAAAATGATTTATGGTATTGACACTTTGCCTCTTGCCCCTATAAATATTCAACATAAGTATGCACTTGTGTACCCTGCCACTCAATAAGGCGCCAACCCGGTTTAGTGTGCAGTATCGAGAAATCAGCTGTTTCCGTATCAATTTGAAAAGCCGTTGAAGGTGTTAAATGCACAAATTTATCATTTTTAATCACGGTTTTTTCAGCATGATAATGTCCACAAAAAATAGGTTTAATCTGTGGGAACTGTTCCAATACTTGCCACACATCATCCAGATTTTGTAAAGCATGATGTTCATCCATAAACTGACATTCACACTTAAGCGGCGGGTGATGAATAAACAACAAAACCTGTTCTTGGATTTTGGATTTTGGATTTTTGTTTTTGGATTCAACCAATTGTCCACTTAACCATTCAAGTTGTTGTTTAGTGACACGATAAGAGGCGCTATCCAAAAACAGCAAACGCCTCCCTTTAATAAGGCGACTGAAATACCGTTTTCCCAGTGACACATCAGTGTTTGGCAAGTCAAACGCTGATAACATGCGCCACACATGATCATGATTACCGGCCATTATAACGTATGGATAGGGAAACGTTGTCAAGACTCGCCTTATCCAAGTATAAGCTTCCGGCTCACCTTCAACGGCCGCTAAATCACCAGATAAAACCAATAAATCCAAAGGTTTTTTAGCCAATCGCTGTAAAACATTGATAAATTGTTGACGAACATCGATACCTCTATATTTGGCATTTGATGCCCCAATATGCATATCGGTCACTTGTGCCAAAACCAAGTCATTTAGCTTCATATGGGTGTTAATATGTGATCCAATTTTTAGTCCTTATTTTTTAATCACTTAACAAACAACAGTTATTGACTCGATCCGAATTTTATTGATAAATCTTGATATCATTGTCATATCAATAAGTATGAATAAAGGGTGATCAATCCATTATCCCTTCGCTGGCGCTTAGGGTTATTTTTTTTAAAGTTTCATTAGCTTCGCTAATCTTCGGTTCACAATTCGCTTCGCTAGACTTTGCGCGGCTAAAAACGGGACTAAAAACACACCCCTTGCATCCCTTCGATCCGGGACTTTCCGCGCCCCCGGATTGAAGGGGCCGGGGGTGTGTCCACTCCCCGGATTGAAGGGGTCTAATCTTTACCCACAAGTCGGTATGTTATTGAAAATAAGTCAATTTGTTAGGTTAAGTGTGAGTGGTTAATGAATGACTCACTTTTCAGTTAAGTGATTGTTTTAATATAATAATTAATGATTAATGATTAATGATTAATGATTAATTTTGGACACTTGTGGGTAAAGGTAAGGATTGAAGGGGTAGGGGGTGTGTCAGGGGGGCCAAATTGTAACCGTGCTAAGTATAATCTTCGGTTCACAATTAGCTTCGTGACCTTTGGTTCACAAATTACAATTCATGATTATGACATCTCATACGATATTAGTTGTTGACGACAGTCGAGTTTCTCGGATGCTGGTACGTGCCATCATTGACCATGCTGATAAGCAAGCACAAGTTATTGAAGCCAGCAATGGCGAAGAAGCTTTAGCTAAAACCGAATCGGTTCAAATCACGATTGCAATCTTGGATTTGAATATGCCGGGGATGGATGGCTTGGTGTTAGCCACCAAACTATTAGAACGTTTCCCGACTGTCAAAATGGGTCTACTGACGGCCAACATTCAAGACATGGTGCGCCAAAAAGCCAAAGCGCTAGGTATTAGTTTTATTCCAAAGCCGATTACCGAAGAAAGAATTCTAGGCTTTATTTATGGATAAATCGATCCAACTTTCTGCATTGCAGCGCGATGCAATTATAGAATTGCTGAACATTGGTATGGGAAAGGCCGGCGGCTCGCTAAGTCAAATGGTTAACGAAGAAGTTAAACTGTCAATTCCAACTCTTGAATTGATAAGTTTACAACAAGTCGCCAGTCGCCTCAATACTTCGCCGGCCGTTAAGCAACACTTTAATGGGCCGTTTTGGGGAGAGGCTTTGTTACTGTTTGAGCAAGACAAAAGTTTAGAACTGGTGCGCGTTTTACTGAAAGACCAAATACCAGCAGATAGGCTTACTCAACTAGAACAGGACGCTTTGACAGAAGTGGGTAACATTATTATTGGTGCTTGCCTTTCATCCCTTGCCAATCTGTTGAGTCAAGAATTGACCAGTGATTTACCCCGTTTTATGACCGGTACAGCAATGGAAATACTGAATGTAGCGAGGACTGAAAAAGATAAAATAGTGATGTTTTTGCGGATGGACTTTGCATTGCCAACCAAAGAAATTGCCGGTTATCTTGCGTTTATCCTCGACATTTATTCGGTTGAACAATTTAAAGCCCGTATTGACAACTACTTAGGGAAAATTTCCATTTGGTAAATGGTAATTAATAATTTCTATGTTCCTAACCCTTTCTCCTTTCTCCTTTTAACTGTAACCACGCTATAAAACGCTCACCAAATTCAGGTAATAACAAAAACAGCATCGCAGTTACCACCGCACTCAATACCCCCAAACTCAGAAAAATTTGCGGAATACTAAAACCAACAGATAGCATCCCTACCGTGGCGAGCGCCGATATCACCATCAATAACGCATTCAGAATATTGTTCGCCGCAATTACCCGGGCACGAGTGTGGGGGTGAGTGCGTTTTTGAATCATTGCATTCAAAGGAACAATATAAAACCCACCAAATAAGCCAATCAACACCAAGTTGATCAAAATTCGCCAACTGCCTAAACTGGCTGAATTATACTATGAACAAAAACGGGTTCAACTTTTGACTTAAAAAAGAACCTGAGTCAAGTACCACCCTCCAATATGACTTTACGAACCATTTATACTTTGCCTCGATCACAAATTGTGCTTTTGTCATTTTGACATGACAGAAAAATCCGATGTCTTTAAGACATCGGATTTTTTGACAAGCATCCTTACGCCATCCTATCCCTAGTACTTACGCATTGACAAAAATTGCGCGCTCAAGTCATTTCGACAGACGGAGAAATCTTGGGCGTTGAGAGAAGAGTATCAAGTTCCCTCCGATCAAAGGGATCGTCGGGATCGTCGGGATGAGACATGACAGAAAAATCCGATGTCTTTAAGACATCGGATTTTTTGACAAGCATCCTTACGCCGTCCTATCCCTAGTACTTACGCATTGACAAATTAAATTATTTTAAAATTCATTTAGTTAAGTCTAAAACGCCGTTTGGCCGGGGAGCGCGTTATTTATTTGCTTGGGGAGTCATGATCCCTATTTAATCACTTGTGATTTATAAACGCGCTCACGTAGCGTCCTCAACAAATAGTGATATTTATCACACAAACCCAATTTTTAAAAAAACCGAGTTTATCAGGGTGAATGACAGTTATCGGATAAATGAGATTTGTGCAAATTAGAACAGTTTTGTACAATGTAACTACTTATCATGCACTAGACATTAACCCATTAAGATATATTGATTATATACGCCTAATATAAAATTAAATAACCTTTCTCCAAATAGCAAGTTATAATACCGCACCCTCAAAATGGGGAGGTGTGATAAATATCACTTATTCAATAAATAGAGCCTGTTTTTGAGCTTCATTTAAAAGTATTCATAGCCAATAGCCAATAGTCATTTGACTATCTAACTATTTGAATGCAATTCGCAATTCGCAATTTGCTATTGGCTATTCCTTGTTTTATATTTGAACGCTCATTCAAGGGCGAACAATTTTGCGAAAAGATAACTGATAACTGATAATGAGGAGTATCTGCGCTTGATTAACAAAACTTATTTAGGTATTGATGTTGGCTCAACCACCGTCAAAATTGTGGTATTAGATAAAGAACGCAACCTACTGGCTTGGCGTTATTTACGTTCGCGCGGCCAACCACGCAAAACCTTACTAAACGAAATCAAGAATATTTCTGAAGAGGTTGACCTTAAACATATTGCAGCGGTCGGGTTAACTGGTTCGGGCGGTGGGCCAGTTGCTAAACTGATTGGTGGGCATCATGTCAACGAATTAATAGCACAAACGCGCTCTATCGGCGAATATTATCCACACGCCCGTACCGTTATTGAAATCGGCGGCCAAGATAGTAAGTTCCTATCGGTGGAATGGGATGAAAAAACCGGCAAAATGGTGTTGGCTGATATGGCAATGAATAATTTGTGTGCGGCTGGCACAGGTTCATTTTTGGACCAGCAAGCAGAACGCTTGGGCATTTCTATTGAAGAAGATTTTGCGAGATTAGCACTACAATCTGAGCAACCGGCGCGTATTGCTGGGCGTTGTACCGTTTTTGCTAAGTCGGATATGATCCATTTACAACAAAAAGGAACGCCACAAGCGGATATTATCGCCGGCTTAGCCATGGCATTGGCACGCAATTTCAAAAGCGTAATTGGCAAAGCCAAAGCATTTACCCCGCCGATATTATTTCAAGGCGGAGTCGCCTACAATCAAGGCGTGGTGCGGGCTTTTGAAAGCGTACTCAAACTTAAACAGGGCGAGCTAATTATTCCAGAATACCACCACCTAATGCCGGCACTGGGCACCGCGTTAATTGCGTACGAGGAAAAAATGGACGGCAATTTACCGCCATTTAATGGCTTTGCACCACTCCAAGACTATGTCAGAAGCCAGAAAAATAGTCATAAAAAAATGCCCATTCTACCAACCGCCGGCATCCAGTTTGCCACGTTGGAAAAACAGAACGCCGCCAGTGCATACCAAAAAAACGAACTTCAACCGGTTTATTTGGGCGTAGATGTTGGTTCCATTACAACCAAAGTGGTACTGATTGACGAACAAGCGCAAGTTGTGGCGCGTCGCTATTGGCATACTGGAGGCAAACCATTAGAAGTGGTGCGCCAAGCATTATTTGAAGTAGGCCAAGAAGTGGGGCACCGCGTTAAAGTCTTATGTGTCGGTGTCACCGGCTCTGGGCGTTATTTAACAGCCGATTTTGTCGGCGGCGATGTAGTGCGTAGCGAAATCACAGCGCAAGCACGGGCCGCTATTGCGATTAATCCAACAGTAGACACCATTTTTGAGATTGGTGGGCAAGATAGCAAATTTATTAGTCTTAATAATGGCGCAGTGGTCAATTTTGCGATGAACAGCGCCTGTGCGGCTGGCACAGGCTCTTTTCTTGAGGAACAAGCCGAAAAGCTGGAAATCAATGTCACACAAGACTTTAGTGAACAAGCCTTTTGTTCACAATGCCCTTCAGCGTTAGGGGACCGTTGCACAGTTTTTATGGAATCCGACTTAGTACACCATCAACAACAAGGTTCAAAAATCAATGACTTAACGGCCGGTCTCGCCTATGCCATTGCCGAAAACTACCTCAATCGGGTAGTTGAAAACCGCAAGATTGGAAAAAACATCTTTTTCCAAGGCGGCGTCGCTTGGAACAATAGCGTTGTCTCGGCCTTTTCTGAACTGACTAAACGTAAAATCACCGTTCCGCCGCACCATGATGTGACCGGTGCCATTGGTGCGGCCCTGTTGGCGATGGAGATAAAAAACCAAAGCCAAGCTGTGCCTACCAAATTTAAGGGCTTTGATTTACGTGAGCAACATTATGAAGCGCAAACCTCTATTTGCCAAGCTTGCTCAAACCTGTGCGAAGTCAATAAAGTCATTATTGGCAAAGAAGCGCCCATCTTTTATGGCGCCCGCTGCGACATCTTTGAAGAAAAGGGACGAGGCCAAAAAAATCAAAAAAACCAAGAAACGATTCCTGATTTTTTTGCTGAGCGGCAGCAATTACTAATGGGCAATTACACGACACCGCCCGATAAATCTAACGGCCGTTTACGAGTTGGCTTCCCTCGCTCTTTGATTTTTTATGATTTGTTCCCCTATTGGCGGTCTTTTTTTGAGACGCTTGATATTGATATCGTGCTGTCTGAGATGACCAACCCAAGAATCGCAAAATTAACTAAGGAACATGCCGTGGCTGAAACCTGCTATCCAGCGAAGCTGGTCTACGGACATGTGGTTGATTTGCTTGATAAACAGGTTGATGCGGTATTTTTGCCCAGTGTGTTTAATCGTGAGAACATTGCGCCCGGCCAAACTCAAAATAGCTACTGCCCTTATATCCCAGCCATGTCGCATGTAGTAACCGCGGCCATCGATATTGCGGCGGCCGGTGCCAAGCCCATTAAGTTTCCCCTACATATGTTGTGGGAAAAACGCAAAACGCAAGATTTACGCAAGCTTGCCGAAGAATTGGGGGTATCGGACAAAGCTATTAACAAAGCCGATGCAGCCGGTCTCGCCGCGCAACAGGAATTTTATGCTCAACTGGCGCGTTGTGGCCAAGAAGCCTTGAGTAATTTGGACGGCAATACAGAAGTGGCCGTTGTTGTTGGCCGGCCGTACACGCTGAATGACTTTGGGTTGTGCCAAAACCTACCTTACAAATTACGCAAGTTGGGCGTGATACCGCTGCCAATGGACTATTTGCCCACTAAAACGGTTGATATTTCAGATAAATACAACAACATGTTTTGGCGCAGTGGGCAAGACATCTTGGCGGCAGCGACGCTTGTCCAAAACAATCCACGGTTGCAAGCGATTTATCTGACCAGCTTCAACTGTGGGCCTGATTCGTTTATCATGAGCTTTTTCCGCAACATTATGGCTGACAAGCCTTTTCTTGAATTGGAATTGGATGACCATACGGCGGATGCTGGCATTATCACCCGCTGCGAAGCTTTTTTTGAAAGTTTAAGAATGGGAAAAACCACAATGAATGGATATAAGCAGGGATAAAACGGCGGATAAAACGGCGGATAAAACTATACTTGGAAAACACCTCCGATGTTTGCTAAACATCGGATGTGTTAATAACCAAAATATTTATCTGGAATACTATACAAGGATAGGACTTACGCATTGAAAAATTATATTCATTTAAAATTAATCAGAATTTCCAGAATTTTAGAATTGACAGAATGAAGAGTCGAATGGCAAGGTTTTATTCTGAAAATTCTAAAATTCTAATATTCTGTCAATTATAATTTTTAATCGGAATTTCCAGAATTTTAGAATTGACAGAATGAAGAGTCGAATGGCAAGGTTTTATTCTGAAAATTCTAATATTCTGTCAATTATAATTAATTTGTCATTTGTCATTTGTCATTTGTCATTTTTCATTTTAAGTTAACCATTAGCATTTTTCATTTTAACTCAACCCCAAAAAAACTGTCATAATTTTGAGCGTTATACTGCAAACGGTTATAATTTGGACTTTTTACGCTTCTCCCAACACCCTCTCCAGAGGGAATTTTAGATAATTTTGCACTTTTTTTTTCACCCTGCCAAACTATTGGAGTGAGGTTGCCAAACTAAGACTCCTGTTGCCAAACTCAAGTTTGGACTCCTGTTGCCAAACTCAAGTTTGGACTCCTGACGGAGGCTGCCAAACTCAAGTTTTCAGTTTTCAGTTTTCAGTTTTCAGTTTTCATTTTTCATTAACCATTATCCATTATTAATAAAGGAAAATTTATGAAAACAGTTTATATGCCCTACATGTGCGACCACGTCTACGCGATTGAAGCGGCCTTTAAAGCACTAGGCCAAAACGCCCAAGTCCTCACGCCAAGCGACGATGAATCGTTAGAAATTGGCATGGACTTCACCATAGGCAAAGAATGTTCGCCCTGTTTTATGACCACCGGCGACATTGTCCGCCTGACGCAGCAGCCTAGTTTTGATCCCGCCCAATCGGTGATACTGATGCCAACAACGGCCGGCCCCTGTCGTTTTGGTCAATATGCCTCGCTTCAGCGTGACATTTTGGATCAAGCGGGTTTGGAACAAGTAGAAATTATCTCTCCCTCGGCCGCCAACGCCTACCAAGGCTTGGGTAAAAATTCCATGAAGCTACGCCAGCTCATTTGGCAGGGAACGGTTGCTACCGACCTGTTACAAAAACTGCTTTACGAATATCGGCCCTACGAGACGAACAAAGGGCAAACCGATGAGCTTTATCAACAAGGCTTAGCCCATATCAAAGAAGGTGTACAAGCCGGTGGCGGCAAACCACTCATCAAAGCGATGCAGTGGATTGCCAAACAGTTTGAACAACTGCCGGTTGATCGCAGCGAGCCGCGTCCCATTATCGGCATTGTCGGCGAAATCTACATTCGCCTCAATAGTTATGGTAACCAAGACATTATCCGAAAAGTTGAGACCATGGGCGGCGAAGTGAGGATTGCCTCAATGATGGAATGGTTGTACTACACCAATTGGACGGTGAAAAATAATGCGCAGCATTCCCACCTCTTCCTGAGTTTTATCAGTATATCTATAGTCGATTTTTATCAACAACACCAAGAACATAAGTTGTTGAAAACCGTCGAACATTTGCTCAGGCATCCTCATGAAACGCCGGTGGCAAAGTTGATGGACAACATTCGCCCCTTCTACGAGCCAGCCTTGGACACAGAAGCGGTTTTAAGCATGGGCAAAGCGGTTGACTTTGCCCATCTGGGTTTAAACGGCATTCTCAACCTGATGCCATTTTCTTGTATGCCCGGCATTATCACGGCCGGCATGGCACCACGTATTCGCGCAGATTTGGGAAATATTCCTTGGCTTGATGTCATTTTTGACGCACAGGGCGGCACTCACTTCAACACGCGCTTGGAAGCATTTATGTATCAAGCAACGCAATATCAGCGCAGCACCGAAAAGCGTTCTGGTGTGGAAAACCGAAAGTCGGTTATTCCTGAACCGGTGGCCTTAACGACCTAAGCATCAGGCCTTCCTAAATCCGTCCAAACGGAAGGCCGTCGTCCAAACTAACGTTTGGCAACGCCCTTAAATCCGTCCAAACGGAAGGCCGTCGTCCAAACTAACGTTTGGCAGGAGTCGTTTGGCAGGAGTCCAAAATTCATACCGTTAGAGTTTTCAACAGTTATAATCAGGAAAATAAAAAACAAGAATATTCTCACCACAAACGAGGACTTTCAGTACAAAGCTTTAGCTTTGTCACTCTAAAACCTGAAAGTTTGGACTCCAACTAAACTACTAAACTTTCTAATTCCCAAACCTTCAGGTTTGGACTCCAACTCAATTCCCAAACCTTCAGGTTTGGACTCCAACTCTCCCAACTCAATTCCCAAACATGAAGGTTTGGATTCCAAGTCAACTCCCAAACCTTCAGGTTTGGACTCCAACTCAATTCCCAAACATGAAGGTTTGGATTCCAACTATACGGAATGTACAGATGCGGGTGAAAATAAAAATTGACCCGTTTGGTTCTTTTTATTGACTTTCAATCAGAAAATGAAGCTGATAATAAATCCGTTTCGGAACGCGTATCCGTTGTACTATCAGTATAAACTCCCAAACCTGAAGGATTGGATTCCAACAAAATACAAAAACCTGAAGGATTGGACTCCAACTAAAATTAAAAGGAAAAAAGCAAATGATTGAACGCTACGGTAACTGGGTAATTCGTTGGCGCTATTTTATTATCCTTGCAACACTGATGTTAGTCGTAGTTGCGGCAAGTGGGATGCGTTTTTTGAGATTCGACAGCGACTATCGGGTATTTTTTAGCGAGGACAATCCCCAACTCGTCGCCTTTGAAGAACTACAAGATACTTACACCAAAAATGACAACGTATTGTTTGTCTTAGCCCCTAAAGATGGGCAAGTCTTTACCAACAAAACATTGGAGGCGGTGGAATGGCTGACTAAAGAAGCGTGGCAAATTCCCTACTCTATCCGCGTCGATTCCATCACCAATTTCCAACACACTTACGCTGAAGAAGACGATCTTATCGTTGAGGCCTTAATCACCGAGGCGAAAACGCTCTCCAAAGAGGACATGGCGCGAGCCAAAGATATTGCGCTATCCGAGCCGCAGTTGGCTAACAAGCTGATTTCACCAAAAGCGCATGTCACTGGGATCAATATTACCGTCCAATTGCCAGGTGAGCAACCTGACAAGGAAGTGCCGGAAATTGTGACTTTTGTCCGCGATCTCGCTGACAAAGTACGCGCCCGTTACCCTCATATGGAGGTGTACCTCACCGGTATGGTGATAATGAATAACTCCTTTCCAGAAGCTTTCAAAGGAGATTTGAGTTCCCTAGTCCCCATCATGTATCTTGTTATTCTCCTCATGCTGGGATTGCTGCTGCGTGGTTTTTCTGGGACTTTCGCCACTTTACTTGTGATTAGCTTTTCCACCGCGGCGGCTATGGGGTTGGCGGGATTCGTGGGCATGTCTCTGAGTGGCCCCTCGTCGACCGCGCCTATTATGATTCTTACCTTAGCCGTTGCAGATAGCGTACACTTCTTAGTCACCCACCGCCAAGAAATGCGGTTAGGGCGCGAGAAACGCGAGGCCATTGTAGAAAGTCTGCGTGTCAACTTTCAGCCTATATTTTTAACCAGTTTAACGACCGCTCTCGGCTTTTTGAGCATGAATTTTGGCGATGTGCCGCCCTTCCACGATTTAGGCAATATTGTCGCGACCGGTGTTGCTATTGCCTTTATTTTGTCCGTCACGTTTCTACCCGCGCTGATGGCAATCTTGCCCGTGCGTACTAAGCCGCAAACGGCCAAGAAGATTTATGCAATGGATCGCCAACGATGTGTTTGTGGAATACTTTGATGAGAGTTTTGAGTTTCGCCGTGCCACCGATTTTGCGACTGAAAATCTCTCCGGCATCTATGACATTCATTATTCCCTCAGTGCCGGCGAACCTGAAGGCCTCAGCAATCCGGTATTTTTGCAAAAAGTCGAGGCTTTTGCCCAATGGTATCGTCAACAACCAGAGGTGATGCACGTTAGTACCATCACCGATACTTTTAAGCGGCTTAACAAAAACATGCAACGCGATGATCCGGCCTATTACCGCCTACCAGAGCAACGTGATTTAGCGGCGCAGTATTTATTATTATATGAGATGTCTTTGCCTTATGGTTTAGATGTCAACAACCAAATTAACATCGACAAATCCGCTACTCGTGTGGCCGTTACTCTGGAAACGCTGTCCAGCAATGAGCTACTTGCTATTGAAGAACGCGCCCAGCAATGGCTTAAAGAAAATGGCTTGTCATCCATGCAAGTGCCGGGGGCCAGCACTTCTATTATGTTTGCCAACATCGGCTCTCGCAATATCCGAAGTATGTTGTTCGGTGCCACCGTTGCGCTAGTGCTAATATCTTTTATTCTCATTGTCGCGTTGCGCTCAGTCAAATTCGGGCTGATCAGCTTAATTCCTAACCTCGCGCCAACGGCGATGGCCTTTGGTTTGTGGGGACTTTTGGTGGGCCAAGTGGGCTTGGGATTGTCGGTAGTGGCAGGGATAACCCTGGGTATCGTGGTTGATGACACTATCCACTACTTAAGCAAATACCTACGTGCCCGCCGTGAAAAGGGATTGTCTCCACCTGATGCTGTGCGCTATGCGTTTCACAGCGTCGGTTTGGCTTTATGGGTGACATCGGTTGCGCTGGTTGCCGGCTTTTTGATTTTGTCTCTGTCCCATTTCTATGTTAATTCCAGCATGGGTATAATGACGGCTGTGACAATTGCCTTGGCTTTAATAGCCGACTTTTTGTTTTTACCACCATTATTGATGAAACTAGAGGAGAATAAAGCATGAAACGATTGTTTTTATTGACTTTATTGGGACTGCTTCCGTTGAGCGGCGTTTCGGCGGAAACGTTCAAAGAACGACAACTGGCTCAGGCGATTGCCAGCGCAAGAACTCCCCAAGCAAAGGGGCTTGCGATTGCAAAGATGGCCGACTACCGCGACAGCGGCTGGGGAGATTCAGAGGCAAAAATGAAAATGATTCTGCGTAATCGCCAAGGCCGTTCCAGCCGTCGCAATGTGCGCGTCAGAACGTTGGAAGTGTTCGGGGATGGTGACAAAGGCATGTCGATCTTTGACACGCCACGCGATGTCAAGGGCACTGTCGTCTTGACTTGGTCTCATGCGCTCAAGCCAGATCACCAATGGATTTACCTGCCGGCCCTCAAGCGGGTGAAGCGTATTAGCTCCAGAAACAAATCGGGGCCATTTATGGGCAGCGAGTTTGCTTACGAAGACATCGCTTCGCAGGAAGTGAAAAAGTACACTTACAGATATCTGCGGAACGAATATCTGCGGAACGAGTCTAACAACTGGATAAACTGCTATGTGGTAGAGCGTAAACCCACCTACAGATATTCTGGCTACACCCGCCAAGTGAGTTGGATCGACAAACAACACTTCAACTCGCAGAAGATCGTTTTTTATGATCGCAAGAATGCCCGACTCAAAACCTTGATTTTTAAGGATTACCGGCAATACTTGGGCAAATACTGGCGTGCCCACAAGATGTTTATGCAGAATCACCAGACGGGTAAAAGTACAAAGCTGCTCTGGGAAAAATACCAATTCGGCAGCGGTTTCACGGCTCGTGACTTTAGTAAAAACACCATAAAACGGATACGGTAAATTTAACACACTTGGCCCGTTTGAGTTTGTAGTAGGCGCTTTAGCGCCTCACGCGCAGTCAGCCGCCGCGGGTTTGGCAGAGTAGTGATACGCGGGCCCCGTTATTAACCTATTTTTTGGAAGGTTTTTGGACTTGTTTGAGGGCCATAAAAGGTTTTGGATGTTTTCAAATTAAGTTATGGCCCTCTGTCGCGCTTCATTATTGATACTTTTTGTAAGTGTTTTGTTGCTTAACTTAATGGCAGTAACCTCAAAGCCTTGGTGTCCTTTGACAAGGCTAATCGCCTCTTTAATAAACACCCGACTTGATTGGACAACATCTCAAAGCTTTGGTGTCCTTTGACAAGGCTAATCGAATCGAAACGCCCGACTTGATTGGACGACACGTAGGCCGCGAAACAATGCCATATCGTAACGAATAACTAACTGATTTTATCAAAGTAGTACAACGGATACTCGAAATAAACGGATAAAAAAAGATTTGATCAAAGTAGTACAACGGATACTCGAAATAAACGGATAAAAAAACATAAAAAATCCTAATTTTACCAAATTTATTAATTCCTAAAATCCGTTTCGGAAAGCGTATCCGTTGTACTTGGGCAGCGACACGATATGGCATTGAGGCCGCGAAAGCGCCGCCCTTTGATAAGGCCGGTTTCGCTTATTCTTAAAACGCCCGACTTGATTGGACGACACGTAGGCCGCGAAAGCGCCGTCCTTTGATAAGGCCGGTTTCGCTTATTCTTAAAACGCACGACTTGATTGGACGACACTACTTGGGCAGCGACACGATATGGCATTGAGGCCGCGAAAGCGCAGCCCTTTGATAAGGCCAGTTTCGCTTATTCTTAAAACGCCCGACTTGATTGGACGACACCTCAAAGCTTTGGTGTCCTTTGACAAGGCCGGTTTCGCTTATTCTTAAAACACCCGACTTGATTGGCCGACACGTAGGATCCGGGCATGAAGAGTATCCGTTGTACTACTTTAATAAAATAAGTCAGTTATTCGTTACGATATGGCATTGAGGCCGCGAAAGCGCCGCCCTTTGATAAGGCCGGTTTCGCTTATTCTTAAAAACTCAAAGTGTATGGTAATTTACTACCACACACCGATTTTAAAGTAGTCACATTGCATCCATTGGCAGATGAAACCGAGATTCTGGATCGTTTGGATATGCGGCCCAATGAATGCACCAGTTGTGATTTGTATTGGGTTCTTTGTGAGCATTATGTCGGAAAACCAGGAAAATTCGTTGGTCACGTATTTTTTTAAACCCAATGTTGAACATGGCCATTCATTTTATGTCGTTACGCAGATAAGTCCTTTGTACACGAGTACCCTAGAAACGGTTTTAAAATACTTATCCAATTGGATAATTGACAATCATAAGCGATTAAGAAAAAGACGTCGTGCCGAAAAAGTGAGAATGACTAATAAGGATATTTGCAAGCGTTGAAAAACACGGTCAACAAAAGTTTTTTTTAAGCTCCGATATCACCGATTTGTTGAACAAATCGGATTGATCTTATCAAGTTAAGGTTTTTCACCGGGGGAAACACCAATGGAACTCTCAGAAGTCAAATAAAAATGACAACAAATTGAAGCCGGTTTGCCATTATCGGCTTTCTCAATTTTTCACTTGTCGAGATGGCCGATTGATAAACGTTGGTATAACCATGCGATTAAAAAAACGTGCGATTAAAGATCGGGTATGGAAATCAAAATCCCTGCTTAAAGCACTTAAAAATGCAGCGTATGGATTTGATGACAAACAAGCGCGAAGTCGGGGAGGTGCCGATGGTATCTTTTTAATTGACCGTCATTTTACCCCTAAAAACGAGATGATGAAAAAATTATTTGACGGTTTTTTTGAACAACCGAAAAGTGGTCTCATCGAAATTGCTGCGGCTCTTGACGTAGAGCCATCGGTATTGTTACCGGTAAGAGTGGTTTCTCACGATTTACGGTTACTTGGCGTTTTATATCGTGCTGAAAAAGAAGATTGGCTTATTTTAGTAGATTGTGATGTCAGTTAATAAACATCAAGGGCACTCTCTTGAGTGGTTAGGTTAGCCAGTGTAGGTTTTATCCCATTGTATGGCCCACATTTTAAAACGCAAAACTATACATAATAACCCACGGTTCTGTTATTTTTGTTCCTATAAAAACAATGAATTATATTTTTTGTTGCCATTTTTTCAGATAATGGGACTTTCACTATTTCGATAACTCATTGATTTTACATCACCCAATTTTGTTAACTCCGTTAAAAATGAACGAACCATGGGTAATAAGGTGAAAGACTGCCAATCTGAGCAAGGCATTCAAACACGTTGGCAAGGTAGCAAACCTCAAAAATTGGGGGCCATGTTGGCGTTTGAAATGGATCGTATTTTCTCAATAACGGTGCCAGAAGTGTCGGCTGGATAAGCTTTCGACAAAACCGGATTGGGGAGCAACCCTCGTCAATTGGGGGCCATGTTGACGTTTTCCACTTATCGTATTTATGAAAAGTGAACAGCAAGCGTAGGGTGCGTCCTACGCACTTTGTCGTTTCAAAATTCCAACTCGTCAGTGGGCAAACCAGGTTTGCCCAGCCTACCTTCTATTTTTTGGCGGGTTTTTTTATTTTTCTATTTTTATGCCCATAAAATAGTTTTCAAATTAAGTTATGGCCGTCTGTCACGCTTCATTATTGATACTTTTTGTAAGTGTTTTGTTGCTTAACTTAATGGCAGTAACCTCAAAGCCTTGGTGTCCTTTGACAAGGCTAATCGAATCAAAACGCCCGACTTGATTGGACGACACGCAGGCCGCGAAAGCGCCGCCCTTTGATAAGGCCAGTTTCGCTTATTCTTAAAACGCCCGACTTGATTGGACGACACGTCGGCCGCGAAACAATGCCATTATGTCCAAGTACAACGGATACGCTTTCCGAAACGGATTGGGGAAATTCCTAATTTTTGTAACCTTATGATTTTTGTAAAATTTTTATCCGGGCATGAAGAGTATCCGTTGTACTACTTTAATAAAATAAGTCAGTTATTCGTTACGATATGGCATTGAGGCCGCGAAAACGCCGCCCTTTGACAAGGCCAGTTTCGCTTATTCTTAAAACGCCCGACTTGATTGGACGACACGTAGGCCGCGAAAGCGCAGCCCTTTGATAAGGCCAGTTTCGCTTATTCTTAAAACGCCCGACTTAATTGGACGACACGTAGGCCGCGAATCCGGGCATGAAGAGTATCCGTTGTACTACTTTAATAAAATAAGTCAGTTATTCGTTACGATATGGCATTGAGGCCGCGAAAGCGCCGCCCTTTGATAAGGCCAGCTTCACTTATTCTTAAAACACCCGACTTGATTGGACGACACGTAGGCCTTTTATAAGTGCCAGTTTTAAAAGTGCTTTTTAGCCTTGTCGGGAGTGGCGAGGGGCCCCACCCCTCATCGTTATACACAAGTCTATTGGATACCGGGTGCATTCCTGATAAGTACAACGGATACTCGTTCCGAAACGGATATTTCTAATGGATCCCCAACGTGGGGCCTACTCTTTAAAAGCCATAAAAATCAATTATTTAAAAACTTATGTCTAAGGACAAGGGCCCCACCCTGAGAGAACAAAACGGAACAGTTATTCGTGAACCCACAGATTATGTTGAGATTTCACGACGTATTTATCAAAGTATTGATGATATATTCACTAGCTCCAAGAAGCGTTAAAGCGACATACTATTCCTCCTTCGGGGTTGATTTTACCTTTACCACAAAACCCACAATTTCATTAAACTCGATGATCAAGTTTTTTCGTGCGCCCAAACGCCCAAGGATTGTTATAAAAAAGGATGGATTTCTTTGCATTCCGGAATCGCAATGAACGAATTCGATAAAATTGAAGCTTAAAGCATGAAATAAAATCGCCATTAATTAGCTATTCCGTTGTCATTGCTGTATTGATAACAAGTTAACTGACGTTATGCTTAGCGAATAAAATCCCTTATTATATACAATCCTTGTGCATTGTCAGACTAAAAACTTGATCATCAAGTTAAAGCTATTCACATTCAACGATATCTATTTCTTAACATTGAGACTATAGTTATGTTGTTTAAACTGAGACATTTCATTTATTCTTTGATAATACTTGGCTTGGTTTTGAATGCCCAAGCCGGCGAATGGTCAGGTTATGTCGCGGGTGAATTACGCTATTTTCCTGAATCACCTCTCGGTGCTGATCAATATGAAGACTTTAACTTATCCCTTTCGGCGCAGCCAGAATATCGTCACGACTGGGACGATGGCTATCAAACCTTTACCTTTGTGCCCTTTGTGCGCTTTGATCAGCAGGATTCGGAGCGTAGCCATTTTGATATTCGGGAATTGACTTGGTTGAAAGCGACACCAGATTGGGAGCTACGAGTGGGTATTCGCAAACTATTCTGGGGCAAAACGGAATCTCAGCATTTGGTGGACATCATTAATCAGACAGACTTGGTGGATCATCCCGATACTGAGGAAAAGTTGGGCCAGCCCATGATTAATTTTGCCCTGATTCGTGATTGGGGAACGGTGGATTTTTTCATATTGCCGGGTTTTCGGGAGAGGACTTTTCCGGGGCGCGAAGGCCGCTTGCTTGGCGGTGGCATTCCCATAGACACGGATCAGACGCGCTATGAATCTGGCGCGAAACAGAAACATGTCGATTGGGCCGTGCGCTGGGAGCATACGCTTGGTGATTGGGATATTGGTTTGTCCCACTTTTCGGGCACGAGCCGCGAACCACATTTGCTCCCCGGTACCGATGGAGAAGGCCGATTCGTCTTAGTACCTTACTATGAACAAATCGACCAAACTGGCCTTGATTTGCAGTTAACCAAAGAGGATATCTTGTGGAAACTGGAAATGATTTCTCGCAAAGAGCCGGCGGGCCGTTTTACAGCCTTGACGGGCGGTTTGGAATATACCTTTGTGGGCATTTTTGAAACGGACGCCGATGTCGGCGTGGTGGCAGAATATCTGTTTGATGATCGCCATGACAATGCCACGACTCTCTTTGAAAATGATTTCATGCTGGGGGCACGTTTAACCTTTAACGATGTCCAAAGCACTGAATTGTTAGCGGGGACTATTTTTGATCTTGATAGCAGTGCCCGTTTCTTTCTCGTTGAAGCCAGCCGCCGTCTCGGAGAGAATTGGAAACTGAGTTTGGAAGCCTACATTTATTCTGATATACCGGCCGATGACTTTGCTTATGGTTTCCGTAAAGAGGATTTTATACAACTGGAATTGGCGTGGTATTTTTAGGATTGATTTATTATAACAAGTCAACACACCTTTGCATCAATGTTATTAAGCAAAAGCCTTGGCTTTTGCCAAGGCCTCGCTATCAAAATTCATCGATAAACAACTCGTTAGGTAAAGTACGGCCTTACAACCTACAGAATTAAGCCTTTTTTTTTATGGCTATTGGGCGCTGGTTTGGGGGCCATAAAACCGTTTTTAATATTCAAATCAAAGTACGGCCTCACAACATTCACCATTATTTATGGCTATTGGCGACTGGTTTGGGGGCCATAAAACCGTTTTTAATAAATCAAAGTACGGCCTTACAACCTACAAGGATTGGGTATAAACTTCAGCCTTTTTTTTTTATGGCTATTGGGCGCTGGTTTGGGGGCCATAAAACCGTTTTTAATATTCAAATCAAAGTACGGCCTCACAACCTATAAGGATTGGGTATAACCAAGGATGGAGAAATCCCTGCTTATATTCAATCCTTGTAGAAGATCAAACTACGAAGCTTCATAGCGACTTAACGAAGCCGACATTGATAACCCCTGTAGTTTCAAATTATGCAACCGATATAAAAAAGCCGCGCCCGTCATCATAAGGTGGGCAACGTCAGCGACACGACGGTTATTCGGTTCTGCCAAGATCGATCCTTTTACCCAATCATTAAAAGCACCCATCGCCGGGCCGCACCAAATTTGATAATCCATCTCACGGCCTTTCTCCCCGGCGATAGCCCAGCGGGAGGATTGCCCTAAATACCAGCGAAAAATCAAGGTCATTTTACGTTTGGGATCGTCAGCGGCTTTGTTGATTTGTTCAGGATCGCGCCCAGAAAAATAGGCCACCGTTTCCTGCCAGACGGTATCAAGGGGTTTTCTAAAGATTTGTTTCTCTAACTTTTCTTGTTCCTCAAGCGGAATGTCGGAAATGGCATCATAAGTCTTGTACAACTCAAACAGTTTCTGCGCTCGTACCCCAAACAAAGTACCCCGTTTAAGGACTTGGACTTTTACGCCCCTTTCAAACATATCACCCGCCGGTGCCATCATCACATCAGCCATCCCGATTTGGGCTAACAAGTTTTTTGTCTGGGCTGAAGTGCCGGCTTCAAGACAAGATTGGTTAATAGAACCTGTCACTATATAAGCAGCACCCATCATAAATGCCGCTAACGCGGACTGTGGCGTTGCAATGCCACCCGCGGCGCCAACTCTGATGGAGTTTTTATAACCCTGTTGTTGTTGAATTTCATCCCTCAGCGCGATAATGGATGGCAATAGGCAAACTAGCGGCCGATTATCGGTATGTCCGCCAGAATCGGCTTCGACGGTAATGTCATCTGCCACCGGCACTTTTTCAGCCAGAGTGGCTTGCAACTCAGTGATAAGTCCTTGTGCAACCAGTTGCCGGAGAATTTTTGTCGGGGCGGGTTGCATAAATCGCGTTGCCAATTCGCGTCGAGAAATTTTGCCAATCACTTGGTTTTTAATAACAATTTGATTGGCTGAATTGAGACTGAGTCCAGCAGCACGATAATAAACAATATTTGGTGTGAGATTCATAAAGGCAGCCGCCTCTATAGTTTTCACGCCATATTTGAGATAAAGATCAACCGTACTCCGCTCAATGGCCGGTTCCTTGGGACTGTGAAGAAAATTAAAGGCATAAGGCCCCTCAGGCAGTGCCGCTTGAATACGTTGAATCGCCTCTTCAATGCGGGAAGGCATTAAGCCGCCAGCACCAAAAGAACCCAACATTTTTGCTTTGCCCAACGCAATCACCAAATCTTCCGAAGCGATACCATTCGCCATGGCACCGCCGGCATAAGCGTATGTTACCCCGTAACAATCTAGGAAATTGCGATCACCCAACTGTTGTGGCAGCAGCGGTGGCACTGCCGTCAGGGTTTCTATTTCCGCAAGCGTATTTTTATTAGCATCACTCAAATCGCCTTCGTTAGTAATGCCAATACGGCCTTGTTTTCTGACAACATAACAAGGTTGTTCTAAATTCAGCAATTTTGCTTTAATACCGTTTTCATCAAAAGCAATAGAATTTAACGGGCCTTGCCAGACTGGATTTATTAGGCTGGGATTGCCGAAAAACTGGAGGCCATTATCGTTAAGCAATGTTGACATATTTGGTAGTCCCTAGAAACCAATGCAGATGAGTTGAAATGCCCTGAAATTTTAACTATTTTTGTAGGCACATAGACTTAACTAGGCCACAAACTAAACTAAACTGTCATTTCGACCTGCGGGAGAAATCTTGCAACGGCCACAGATTTCGGTTATGGGAGAAATGACAAAAGCAAGCTGTGCCCACGCTAAGTATCAATGCCATTAAGTTAAGAAATAAACGAGAAAGAGCCAAAGCTAAAGTCCCCTAAAGGGGACTGGTAAATTCATGATTTTTTCATAAGCACACGATATGGCATTGAGTCTTCAGTGCCCTTTAGGGCACTTCAGCTATTA
>NBMI01000164.1 GCA_002085445.1 Candidatus Parabeggiatoa sp. nov. 2 | reverse complement strand
GAAGGCTGCTTTTAACAAAATAATAGCCAAACCAAGTACAAATATTCCTACCACTATTAATCCAATTATTTCTAGTCCACTCATTTTTATTGTCCTCTACGGAAATAAAGTTGAACTTATGTGACAAGCGCAGAGTGCTCCTGTTCCCATCATAATGAATGGTAGCAATTCACAAAAAAATGACGAATCACCCGTTTTCCAATTTTACGCCACCATTGCGCTAATTGCTCAGATAGAAAATAAACAATGGTTCATCTCTCACCGTCTCTTGAGAAATATTTTCATTACACCGCTCAATCAAATCATATCAAGCCTTATCAAAAAAATTGAGCGTTTAATGAGCACTGAACACTGACTTAATCTAATGTTTGTAGTAGTCGCTTTAGCGACTTAATCTTCCGCGAAACGCAGTAACTTCCGCGATATCATCCGTTGTACTTTATATGTTGTACTCGGATTCGTTGTCAAAAAGACAGGCGGCCCAATTATAACGCCTTTTTGCGAGTGTTCCGTTCTAAAAGAAAAGCTAGAGCAACGCGTTAAATTGTCTCTGGTGACGCACTTTGTCAAAGTCAGAATCGGTTTTGGCTTGTTCTCGGTAGTCTGGATTGAGAGAAATCGCTTTTTCCAAGGTTGGAATGACTAACGCCATTTTTCCTTGCAAAGCATAACAACAAGCTTTGTTGTACCAAGCTCGTTCATCGTCTGCTCTAATTTGCAAAGCCTTGTCAAATAGTCATCAGCATTGACTGGCTCTGTTTTGTTCTCATCGCCAGTGTTGATAGATTCCATTGTTTTTTCCTCAGTCTTAATGACTTCCAGTTGTTCGTCTGTTTCGAGAGGCTCCAGTTGAGCGCCCGTCAGTCGCTAAAGTGACTACAAACCCGATTCAGTCGCTAAAGCGACTACTACAAACTCGTTACTACAAACCCGTTACTACAAACCCGTTTAAGTCGCTAAAGCGACTACTACAAACTCGTTACTACAAACCCGTTACTACAAACCCGTTACTACAAACCCGTTTAAGTCGCTAAAGCGACTACTACAAACGTTAATTATTAATTTATGGCCCTCAAAGCGTCCAAATAACCCTAAAATTGTTATGTCAATAACTGGCCCTGCGTATCACTATTCTGCCAAACGCTAGTTTGGACTCCTGCCAAACTAAAGTTTGGACTCCTGCCAAACTAAAGTTTGGACTCCTGCGAGTCAATCTTCGTTTAGCACCAAAATTCGTTGTACTAAACAAGTTGTTTGCGTGAGGCGATAAATCGCCTACTACAAACGGGTAGCGGAACGAAACCCACCTTTTTATTATAAATAAAGGGTGGGTTTCCACGTAGCGAATGCCTACGCTCGCTACCAAAAATATTATGTCCAAATAGTTTGGACATGAGTTGATTGGGTAATGATTTGATCACTGGTAAGGATAGGTATTTGTAAGTGTTTGGCTGTGGCAACTATCATACGATCATGCAATTCAGGCACATCGTCAATGGTAGCCGCCGCTAAAACAATGTTAGCATCTACGGGAACGAGCGTATAATTTGGGCTGTTTGAGATAAACGTAATCACTTCAGTCAGATTAACCTTTATCCGTCGAGCTTGGGCTAAATAGAGAATTTCCATTAAACTGATAGCCGAGATAAAAATGCGGTGTTTTCCTGCATCCGCTTCTCGTAAAATTTGGCGTGCTTGTTGACCCAACCCAGCGTGTTTAGTTAAATGACGCACTAAAGCGACAGTATCAGCTAAATAATCCATTGAGTTTGCCCTCGGTGTGGTGAGTGGTTTGTTGTCGCAAAGCACGGACTTCTTCATCTGTGACTTCGAAGGATATGTCTTCCCACAAGCCTTCCAGCACGAGCGGTTGTTTGGCTGTTTCTAGGCGGTCACGATATTTAAGAAAACTAATGAACTGGAGTAATTCTGCAAAATGTTGGGACGATAACCACTTGATTTCTTGATAGAATTGTGTTTGAAAGGTTTGTATGTCAATGGCTCTTTGACTCATAATTGATTTCACCTTTGAAAATGTTTTCATGGTGGTAAAAGGCATTTGTTCCAAAAAACAGGGAACGAGAAAAAATATTTGGGCCATTTGATGGCCTAGCAAATATCGACAGGGCTTTTTCTAAACAGGGCAATCGCACCGACATACTCGGACACGCTCGGCCATTTGTCAGTTATCAGTTGCCAATTGTTATTTTACTGTTAGCAATTAACAAGTCGATATGAATGGTTCGTCTTATATATGAATATTTGGGAACGCGTACTTTATCATTTTTTCACGGCAAAAGGCAACCAAGGGGCCATTTTTGCCGCCGCCTATCAGTTTTTTATCAGTCATTGAATATCTCGTTCTACGAATGACGCGCCATTATCAACACAGAGACACAGAGCTACACAGAGTTTCACAGAGAGTTCGATAAAACCTTTGTTTTTTGATGAAAGCAGGTTGAAGTACAACTAAGCAGATTGAAGTACAACGAATTACGCGGATAAACGAATTCACAGAGATACGGAGCGACATTGTGTTTCACAGAGATTTCCCTATCTGAGTGGATCAGTGTGAGTCTGTGGTTTTTTGTGAATTTGCGACTTGTCTTGGATCATAAAAGCGAGTACTTTATTAAATCGTCGGGTAGGATGAGGTGTCCAAACTTTAGTTTGGATATGCCAAGATAAATCTTGGAGTCCTGTTACCCGATAAAATTTTAACCAGAGGATTTTCTCTATGCGTAAATTGCTCATTTTAGGCCGCCATTTAGTCCGAAAGTTGGGCCATTTGTTGGTAATTGGTAATTGGTAATTGGTAATTAGTCCTTAAGGGCCCCAAAGAAAGGTGATAAATCACCTACTACAAACGGGAAAGGTGATAAATCACCTACTACAAACGGGAGAGTTGCTGATGAAGAAATACTTATGTTTGTTGAAATAGTTATCAATGGCAAAAATCATGGTGCTTTAAGTTGGTATTTTGCCCAAGCCTTATTAACGGGCAAAGCGGATATAAACCAAAACGGGTATTTGGAACGTGCTGAACTTGAACGGATTGGCAATCGGTGATTCGGCTTCCGTCTGCTTCACGGTGAATAGAGATAGGAGTTCTTTCTCGTTTTATCGTTCCCAACCTCTGGTTGGGAAGTTATTGTTGTGGGAGTTAGGTGGGTTTCGCTTTCGCTCTACCGGCCCCCTACAGTTCAATCCTTGTTTATAGGCAATCCTTATAGTTATTCTTGTACTCTCTTTTTAAGATAAAATAATATGAACGATTTAACGGCAGCGGCTCAAAGAATTATCCGCAATTTACTTGATTTGAAAGATACGATCGCACGCGATGCGGTTAGGCTCAGAGGCGGTGGAAAAAGTCAAGTTGATCAATTGAAACATTATGCCGATAAAACCGTTGGTGAACTTGCTAATTTATCGGCACAAGGTGATGAAGCCGCTAAAACAGCTATCAAAATCATTAAACAAGCTAAGAGCAAAGCGCAAAAGTACGACGGAAAGGACGCTTAATTTCCGTGACATTCTATTTTGAGGTATCAAAAATATGAAACAATTAATGAAATCTATGGTTGATGAAAGTGGACAACTGATGGCGGTTGAATGCTTTTATTATACTGATTTACCCACCGATATTGGATTCATCAAGTTGGCCTTTCAACAAAACAATTATTTCGTGGTGGCAACCGAAGATGATTCATTAGAAGTCACCGACAATGTCGCCAGTCTTTTTGAACAGAATGACTTTAAACGAGTTGACCTGTCTGATAGATCACCTTGGCAATCGGCGATTGGGAAACCGGTGAGATGGATTTGGACAATGGTTAATCAACAAGGGTATCTTGATGGTTTACAATTTGAGTTCGCTAACGACATTAGTCAAAAACCGGTTGTTCTACAACTGATTGCGATGGCTTCAGGGATTAACCTCTATAAGAGATCAGTTTAAGCCAACAGAGAGATGCCCCTAATCAACGGGGAAAGCCATGATAATGAAGACAAATTGATGGACGTGGTAGCTTTACGCAACCTAACCTCTCGACAGCATAATGGAAACACTTAGTAAAAAATCCCCGTATCTGGTCACCATTAAGTTAAGGGCTTTGCACGTGGGATTGCCCCTACAAACCGTTATGTAATGTAGGGGCAATCCTTTATGGTTGCCCTCACCCAAAAGCGGTACGATATGGTATTGAGGTTGACACTTGGGGCTATTCACACACTACGGGGTTGCCCTAGGTTTCACCCTCATCCTTATACATAAGTTTTTAAAGACATGATTTTTATATATTTTAAAGAGCTGCTAAGTACAACGAATTACGTGGATAAACGAATTTAGTTAGTAAGTAAGTACAACGAATTACGCGGATTAACGAATTTGCTTTGCTGCTAAGTACAACGAATTACGCGGATTAACGAATTTGCTTTGCTGCTAAGTACAACGAATTACGCGGATTAACGAATTTGGTAAGTACAACGAAACGCCGTGGCGGAACGCCAATTACGCGGATAGGATAAACGAATTGAGTTGCACCTAGGGCTATTATCTCGCTCCGCTCGGTACGTAGTTTCATATTCAACCCCTATCGGGGTTGGGCCCTCATCGGCACACAGAACAAAACTAGGGTGAAAATTTTGGCAACAGATTTAACACCCCAGACTCATGCCAAACTAAAGTTTGGACTCCGGTTATTAGGACTACTGCCAAACTAAAGTTTGGACGGCTGCCAAACGGCCATTAATTATCAATCAATTCGATAAGCTGGCCATAAAAAGATATATTAATAATCAATGAGATATAGCTATAACGTCTCATCAATTCTACAACATGGCCCTCAAAATGCCCTAAAAATGGCTTGATTAATCAAGGCGATACCGCCATCAACTGTCATCAATTTCACAACATGGCCCTCAAAACGGCCCTGTTTTGAAAATCTTGGTTTGGTTGAGAGAGTCTTTTGACAAAAACGGGTCCAATCAATTCGACAAGCTGGCCCTCAAATTGGCTTAATTAATCAAGGCGATACAATAAGGGCCATCAAGTGTTATCAATTCTGCAACCTGGCCCTCAAAACGGCTTAATTAATCAAGGCGATACAAAAAGGGCCATCAAGTGTCATCAATTCCACAACCTGGCCCTCAAAACGGCCGGGTTTTAACCCGTTGATAAATTGAGAAATCCGATTTTTATAAAAAATAGCATTTCTTGATTTGTTAGTAAAACCCGTCAATTGAACATTGATAGAGTACTAGTACAGCTAATATTGCTCCTAAATGAATTAGGTTAAACTTGGATTCCTGCCGCCTTCCTTCCGTTTGGATTCCTGCCAACTGACGTATTTGTTGTACTAGACTTTTCACTGATAACCGGCTTAAAATGAATAAATCCTTTACATTGAGTCATCGAATATTGAGCATAAAGTATGCGATTAATGGCATATTTATTATGTTGAAATCACAACACAATGCGTGGATTCACGCCTTAGCCACGTTCATTGTCTGTGTGATTGGTTTATATCTTGGATTGAGCCGTTCAGAATGGTGCTGGATCGTTTTAGCTATGATGGCGGTTTGGACTGCTGAGGCATTTAATACGGCATTTGAATTTCTCGCCGATGCCGTGTCGCCCAATTATCACCCGTTGATAGGTAAAGCCAAAGATGTGGCTGCCGGTGCAGTCCTGCTCTCGGCTATCGGTTCTGTCATCATTGGTTTAATAATCATTGTTCCGTATTTAATGGATTAATATATCCAGTACAACGGATTGAGCTGTCGAGTACAAGGAATTGAGAACGAATAGTGTCAGCCAAGAAGCTGTTTGCTGATTAATTCGTTAGGAAAGCGGAAATCTCCACCCTCAGCCAACATATGAAAGCTCAAGTACCCTAAAGGGCACTAAAAGTCCAACTATTGGTTAGCCCCTTTTAGGGGCTGCCAAACTAAAGTTTGGATTCCTGCCAAACTTTAGTTTGGATTCTTGCCAAACTAAAGTTTGGAGTCCTAGTTTTTCCTTTAGTGTAAGTTGGGCTATTCTGTTCCGTTGGACATGTTATCCAATATCGCGGCTTTAACTTCTTCAAGTTCGGCCTTCACTTTGATGAGTGGGGTCGTGCTTTGGCGAATGGCGGTATCTGGGTCTTTTAAACCGTGTCCGGTTAATGTACATGTCACGGTGCTACCTTCGGGGATTTTACTACTTTTAATATCCTTGATTGCGCCGGCGATGGAAATGGCCGAGGCTGGTTCGCAAAAAATGCCTTCTTTTTCTGCTAATAATTTTTGCGCTGCTAAAATCTCTTCGTCGGGAAATTCGTCAAACCAGCCACCCGACTCTTGTTGGGCATTAACGGCTTTGTCCCAACTTTGCGGATTTCCGATACGAATAGCGGTTGCGACTGTTTCGGGATGTTCTACGGGATGTCCACGTAAAAAGGGTGCTGCGCCACTGGCTTGATAGCCGCACATTATGGGCCGTTTATTGACAACGCCAATCTGAGCAAATTGTGTGTAGCCCATCCAGTAGGCGCTGATATTCCCCGCATTGCCGACGGGTAAGCAGTGATAATCTGGTGCTCTGCCGAGGGCTTCAATAATTTCAAACGCGGCGGTTTTTTGGCCCTGTAAACGGTATGGGTTTATGGAATTGACAATGGTAATGGGGGCATGTTCGGCCACTTCTTTTACGAGTCGCATTCCGTCATCAAAGTTGCCTTGAATTTGAATAACCACCGCGCCGTGCATCATGGCTTGAGCGAGTTTGCCTTGGGCGATTTTGCCTTCGGGGATCAGGACAAATGCGATGATGCCGGCTCTTGCACTATAGGCTGCGGCGCTGGCAGAAGTGTTACCGGTAGAAGCGCAAACGGTTGCCTTGCTACCCGCTTGAACTGCTTTAGTAATCGCCATTGTCATGCCCCGATCTTTAAATGAGCCAGTTGGATTCAGTCCTTCATATTTAACGTAAATATCTACCTGTTTTTTTAACAGTTTGGGAATATTATGTAGGCGTATCAGCGGGGTATTGCCTTCGGCAAGGCTAATAATGCGTGTGTCATCATGCACGGGCAGATAGTCACGATATTTGTCGATAAGTCCGGTGTAACGGGAGCTTGTGGGCATAGAAAAAACCTCATTTGGTTGTATATCAATGTCTAATTGTGAATTGTGAATGATGAATGATGAATGGTGAATGGTGAATTGTGAATGATGAATGGTGAATGGTGAATTGTGAATGATGAATGGTGAATTGTGAATGGTGATTTGTGAATTGTGAATTGTGATTTGTGATTTGTGATTTGTGATTTGTGATTTGTGAATGAATAATGAATAATTGCTTATTTAGTGAGCTTCTCAATACTTAACCCAAGAATCAAAAGGGCAACCACAAGGGCTTGCCCCTACTGGAAAGCGGAAATATCCAGACGACCTGAGTGGTACGGGGACTGGAGCGATCCTGCACTAGCCCCTTGCCTGAAGGCGCACATAAAACCGACTCCCTTTTCCAACTTCACTTTCAACACCTATCGTGCCACCATTTTTTGCAACAAATTCTTGACACAAAATTAAACCTAAACCATTACCTTTTTCTTTGGCGGTGCCGGGGGTTGTGTGAGTGATCTCAATTTTAAATAGCTTATCAATGTCTTGAGCTTTTATGCCAACACCCGTATCAGAAACTGAAATCTCAACCAAGTTATCTGCTATCTTTTTGGAAAATACTTGGATTACACCTTGCAGCGGAGTGAACTTAATGGCATTGGAGAGTAAATTTCTAATAATCGTGTCCAGCATGTCCTTATCAGCAAACACTGAAGGCGCTTCTTCATCAAGATGGGAAAGCAAATTGAGGTTTTTCGCGTTTGCCTTTGCCTCCAGTAATTGAATATTCTGGTGAACGAGGCTTGGCAAATTGATGGCTACCGGTTCCACTTGCATCTTACCTGTTTGTGTTTTGGACCACTCTAACATGTTTTTCAATAAGTTATAGCCTTTGTCAGCGAGTTGCAGAATGTATTGGCTATACTCTTCTTTTTTCGCTTTTGAAACTTTTATAATACCTTTTTCGGCTACTATCGACGACAAGGTTAATAATTCAGAGAACAGGCTACCTAAATCATGGGCAATGATGGAGAAAAACTTGTTTTTTGCGGCAAGGGCTTCTTCTTTTGCGGCAAGAGCTTCTCGCAATTCTTCTTTTGCCGCTTGGAGTTGAAGGTGGGTATTGACACGAGTAATCAACTCCTTTTTATTAAAAGGTTTAGTGACATAATCCACTGCTCCTAATTCCAGCCCGGCAATCACATCCTCTTTTTCCGTCTTGGCCGTGAGGAAAATAATAGGAATCTCGGCCAACGTAGCGTCTTGCTTTAATCGCCGGCACACTTCAAAACCATCCATATCAGGCATCATAATATCCAGCAAAATGAGATCGGGACGTTTTTCTTTAGTGTAAGCCAATGCCTCAGTGCCACCGGTTGCAAAGCCGGGAATATGGCCATTTTCAGCCACAATACTACCCAGAACACCTAAATTTTCTGGGTTGTCATCCACAATTAAAATCGTTTGTTTTCTATTCATTTTGTTTCCTTTTTTAGTTCCAGGGGCGTTGCTCCAATGTAGGGGCAATCCTTTATGGTTGCCCTACAAACCTTTATGGTTGTCCTACAAACCTTTATGGTTGCCCTACAAACCTTTATGGTTGCCCTACAAACCTTTATGGTTGTCCTACAAACCTTTATGGTTGCCCCTTCGATATTGGCGTATCTTAAGGGCAACCACAAGGGATTGCCCCTACAAACCGTCGTGTAATGTAGGGGCAATCCTTTATGGTTGCCCTACAATCCTTTGGGGGTTTAAAACCCATCCCCCATTAATGGCTTTACCAAAACCGGAAATTCTTTGAGTGCCTTTTTAATATAGGCTATCTCAAAAGTTTGGGTGCTTTCTTGCAGTGGTTCACCATAACGGATGAAAACAGAGAGATTATATTCGTTCCCTAATTTTATCATCTTTTCGGCTAATTCGGCAACGATATCCATTTCCATTATAACATTTGCCTTTTTCCAAAGTGGCATGATTTCTTGTTCAAGCTTGTTTCTCAATGCTGGCAGATTGGCAATCTCTGTCGGATTCAGTGTGCTATCAACCGCCGTAGTCGCAACTTGGGGAACAAGAGCTTTCTTAGTATATTTGAGATAGCGGGATAATTCACTGAGCAGATCAGAAATATTAACAGGTTTGGATAAAAAACCATCAAAGCCGTGCGCCTCTATCGATGCTTTTTCGTTTAAGGCAACGGAAGCAGTTAGCGCAATAACTGGGATATCGGCCGTGTTTGGATTGTCTTTTAAATGTTTGGTGGCTTCATAACCATTCATTTCTGGCATCCTTAAATCCATTAAAATCAGAGCCGGATGATATTCTTCCACAAATAGTAACGCCTCTTGCCCATTTTCAGCACTGATAATCTCTAAATTGACTTGTGATAAATATTCCTTAATCAAATCGCGGTTAGATTCAATATCATCCACCACCAAGACTCGCGCCTTTTCAAACGTGATATTGTTGGAGTCAAAAGGGTTATCTTGCCTGACAGCCGGCGGGGTGGTTGCCACTTTGACTTCATGCAGTGCAATTTCAAAACGACTGCCTTTGCCGGGGTTGCTCTCGACGGAAATATGACCATTCATCATTTCGACTAACCGTTTGGTGATAGCAAGTCCTAACCCGGTTCCACCATATTGACGAGTACTTTGCCCATCCTGTTGCCGGAATGATTCAAAAATAAGTGCCTGTTGATCGGCCGGAATACCAATGCCCGAATCTTCTACGGCAATAATTAAATCGACTTTGCTGTGTTCAGCCTCGGTATCTATTTTATTGGCACAGAGTTTGATATAGCCACTGTCAGTAAATTTAATCGCATTACCAATCAGATTGAGCAATACTTGCCGCAAGCGAGTTTCATCTAAAAATAAAGTCGGCGGTAAATTTCCATTAATCTCCATAATCCATTCAATATTTTTTTCAGCAATATTGAGACTGAAAATCTGTTGTAACTCTGTAAAAATAACCTGTGGGTTCACAGGTTCATACTGAATATCTAACCGCCCGGCCTCAATCTTGGATAAGTCAAGTATATCATTAATTAAAGTCAACAGGCTTTTACCCGCTGTTTGAATGGAATTGAGATAACTCTTTTGTTTTTTATCAGTCACTTTTGAGGCGAGGATATCGCTGAAACCTATCACCGCATTCATGGGTGTGCGGATTTCATGGCTCATGTTGGCGAGAAACTCGCTCTTGGCACGGTTGGCTGAGTCGGCTTCTTCTTTGGCTTGTATCAGAGCGATTTCAGCCTGTTTGCGTTCAGTGATGTCATGGAAAATCTCAAACTTGGAAATACTACCATCTCTATTTTTGATGGGGGTATCAAATAGGTCATAGTATTTATTATTTTTGAACGAATACCACTCCCATCGAACTAATTTTCCAGCAAATACGTCCTCCTTTTTACACCACGGACAGACTTCGGTTCTATCGTGGAAATATGAATAACATTTGCGTCCATTAACCGGGCCAAATTCTTTTTCAATAACGGGGTTGACATATTCAATGTCACACTGTTTGTTGACAATATAAACGCCACTGGGCATAGCATTTAGAATACTGAGCAATTTATCACGCTCTTTTTGGGCCGACTCTTCAGCCTGTTTGCGTTCCGTGATATCCATTGCAATACTAAGCAACAGTTCTGCTTTGCCTTCATTGCTTAACAAAGGCGTTTTGATAGTCTGAAAAACCCCTGTTTGACCATCTGGTCCTGTCATCGTTTCTTCAATGAATGTGGGTTGCAAAGTGGTTAAAACTTTTTTGTCTGCGGCAAGAAATTGTTTAACCTCTTGCGAATTTGGATTAAAATCGGCATCCGTTTTGCCTTCCAACTCTTTAGTTGTAGAGCAACCGTAAATATCGGCTGCTGCTTGATTAACTAAGACAAATTTGCCATTCCAATCTTTGACAAAAATAAGACTTGGCACGGTGTTAATAAGATTTTTTAAAAACGTTTCTTGCTGTTTTAACTTTTCTTGTGTCTGTTTGCGTTCAGTAATATCGGAGTGAGTACCAACGAATCGCAAAGGTTTACCTTCTTTGGTAAATTCAATGACTTTGCCCCGATCTAAAATCCATTTGTAAGTACCCTCTTTGCACAAGAGCCGATGTTCATTGCAATAATATTCAGTTTCTTCGGCAAGATGCTTATTTATATCAATATAAGCCTGTTCTTTGTCATCGGGATGTACTCGTTTATCCCATTCACTTAAATCGGCGGTGATTTCATCATCTGCATAACCCAGCATCTTTTTCCACATAGAAGAAAAGTAAACTTCATTAGTAACGACATTCCAGTCCCATACGCCATCTTGACTGCCTGTCAAGGCATATTGCCATTTTAATTCGCTCTGTCTCAGCTTTTCTTCTGTCTGTTTACGTTCAGTAATGTCATGGGCAATACCATCAACTGAAACAACATGACTTTGCTCATTGAATACGGGCACTTCAGATACTTCAAGGGTTTTAATACTCCCATCTTTACAGTAAATATCTACTTCATACAAAGGTTGAACTATTCCTTGTATGCTAAGTTCAGAATGATGTTTGACGTTTTCATTAATTGGGTTATCTGTCAAATACTTCGTATAATGGGTCATAAATTCTTCTGGCGTGTAACCCAATGCGTTCTGCACAGAATTGCTGAAAAACGTAAAGACACCATCGGTATTATGACTATAAAAAAAGAACTTATCCGACAGATTTTCTATGAGTCGCCGATATTTTTCTTCACTCTTTTGTAAGGCGATTTCTGCTCGTTTGCGTTCAGTAATGTCGGTAAAAATAACAACGCCAGCTATAATTTCGCCGTTATCATTGTAGATTGGAGCAGCATTACAGAGGATCGTATGTTCTACCCCATCGGCACGCCTTATGATCATTTCTGCATCTTTAGTGACTTTACCTTGATACATCGCCATCGGTAAAGGTGCATTTTGTGGTAACCATGGCGAACCATCCGGATATAACATCTGCCAAGTCAATTTTTCTGGATGGATCACGTCTCCATGAGAAATACCTAAACCTCTTTGCTGTTCCTCAGTCGCTCCGGTTATACGCTGGGCTTCTTTATTAGTAGTGATTATTTCCCAATTATCGGTTGTGCCTTCACCAATTTGGATAGCAAAAGGTGCTTGTTCAATGACGGCTTTAAGAAGGGCGTTTGATTTTGCTAAGGCTTGTTCGGCTTGTTTACGCTCAAGCATTTCTGATGTCAGCCGTTCGTTAGTTTCTGCCAAGTCCAATGCCAAATTATGCATTTCCATTTTTTTCCGTTCAATCTCCTGAATGCGTTGGGACAATTTACTCGTTCTGTCAGCGACTTGTATTTCTAGCTTATCTTGATAGCTCAACAATTCATCTTGGGCGTTTTTAAGCCGTGCCGTCATGCTATCGAAAACCCTTGAGAATTGCCCAATCAACCAATCTTCAAACGTGTATAAGGATGCAACCAATCCAATATCCCCTCGCCGACCTTCTTGATTAATTCCGAGAAGGAAAACTTAGGGTTACTTTTTTTCAAAATATTGTACGCACCGTTCGCGTCAGCATTGACAACCGTGCCGTTTTGTGAACGGTATAAGCCCCGTTTAACTCGTTTGCCACTAAATGTATGTGTTTTGTTAGGCTCGTATTTCTTAGGCAGAACATCATCATCAACAAAACTCGCTTTTGAAGTGTAGCTCTCATTTATGACTTCTAGCGTAATGCCATGTAATTCAAGCTTATAGCGCAGTTTGTCTATAAACTGACCGAGAGATAAATTCACAAAGTTTTGATTAGTTTTTTTGCCTAAGTTGATTTGATTGAGTGATTTAGTAACATCACCCACCACAACCTTAGAAATCTCCTTTTGAACACAAATATCAGTGATTTGGTGAGTTGCTTTATGTAAATAGTCAGCAATTCTTGCATTACGCTTATCAGTCAAGCGTTGTAACCGGTTTGACCATTTACGGTTACGAGTCTTTTTTAAGTGCGATTGAAATTTCCA
>NBMI01000163.1 GCA_002085445.1 Candidatus Parabeggiatoa sp. nov. 2 | reverse complement strand
GGGCGCATTCCATTTTTGCCAGATAGGGCACTGAAAAAATGGCTAACCGAGCAACAACGCGAACACGCCAATTTGTCCTATTTCATCAAAAAGCAGATTATCACTAACAATCTGTTTGGCGTGGATATCATGGCAGAAGCCACTGAAATCGCTAGGTTGCGGTTATTTTTAGCCCTGGTTGCGTCAGCGGAAACGGTGGAGGAATTAGAGCCGTTGCCGAATATTGACTTTAATATATTAGCCGGTAATTCTTTGCTGGGTTTAATGCAAGTTGAAGCGCAAGCCTTTGAAAAACGGCAAGCGGATTTATTCCGCAAATCCTATCAACAGATTTCAGCCGAAAAAAATGCGATGATCCGCGCTTATCGGGATGCCACCAGCTACGCCGACGATTTGCAACAACTCCGTGAAGAGATTGAAGCGCACAAGCAGCAAGCCAAAACGGTGTTAGATGAGATTTTGTTAGATGAATTTAATCACCTCAAAATCAAATTTGAGCAAGCTACTTGGGATGGCAAGAAAAATAAGCCTGGCAAACCGATTAAGCGTCCACTCCAATTGACGGATTTTGCCGATTTGCACCTATTTCATTGGGGCTATGAGTTTGATGAAGTGCTCAATAAAAAGGGTGGCTTTGATGCGATTATGACTAATCCGCCTTGGGAAGTTTTTCAAACCGATGAGAAAGAATTTTTTCAGCAATATATTCCTGAAATACAAAAGAAAAAATTGCGTATAGAGGATTGGAAAAAACAACGTGCAACTCTCATGCGTGATCCCGAATTGCGTGAGGCTTGGCTTGAATATGCCAGCCGATTTTCCTTTGTCTCTAAATATCTTAAAAATGCGCCTCAATATAAAAACCAAATTTCTATTGTGAACGGTAGAAATGTGGGATCGAAAATCAATCTCTATAGTTATTTTTTAGAGCAATGCTATAACTTGCTTAAAAATGAGGGGCAATGTGGTATTGTCATTCCAAGTGGCATTTATACCGATTTAGGTGCCACCGGATTGCGGCATTTGTTATTTAATGAAACGCAAATGACGGGATTGTTTTGTTTCGAGAATCGTAAAACAATTTTTGAGGGTGTTCACCGTAGTTTTAAGTTTGTCGTGTTAAGTTTTGAAAAAGGCGGTAAAACGACTGAATTTCCGGCCGCGTTTATGCGCCATGAGGTAAATGAATTGGCTCGTTTTCCACAAAGCGATGCCTTGCGAGTGAAAACAGATCTCATTTATCGTCTGTCGCCGGATTCTCATTCCGTAATGGAATTTAAAAATGAGACGGATGTGAGTATTGCGGAGAAAATGCTGCAATTTCCATTGTTGGGTGAAAAAATGGACGGCGCTTGGAATTTAGCCCTCACAACGGAATTTAATATGACGACTGCTAGTCATTTATTCCATACGGAACCAGCAACGGGCAGATTGCCGCTTTATGAAGGCAAGATGATTCATCAGTTTGAGCCTCAATTTGCTGAGGCGCGTTATTGGGTAGATGAAAAGGAAGGGCGGAAGGCACTGTTGGGCAAAGAAGAAGATAAAGGGCAAAAGTTGGATTATCAAAGGTATCGTTTAGGATATCGAAAGATCAGCCGAAATACTGATATGCGAACTATGATATCTACCATTTTTCCTAAAAATAATTTTGCTTCAGATTCTTTCATTATTTCATCGGGCAATCTTTTGGGTTACCCTGACTTGTTGAGTTTTGCAGGTATTTTAAATAGTCTTGTGCTTGATTATTTTTTGCGGCAAAAAGTGTCAGCAAATATTAACATGTTTTATGTCTATCAACTTCCAATTCCGCGCCTAACCGAAAAAGACTCCGCCTTTGCGCCCATCGTCACTCGCGCCGCCAAACTCATTTGCACCACGCCCGAATTTGACGAGTTAGCCAAAGCCGTCGGTTTAGGCTCCCACAAAAACGGCGTGACTCATCCTGATAAACGCGCCCAACTACGCGCCGAATTGGATGGCATGATTGCTCATTTATATGGCTTGACTTATGATGAGTTTAAGCCTATTTTGAGTACGTTTCCGATTGTGAAAGATGAGGTTAAGGAGGCGGCTTTGGTGGCTTATCAACAGCTTGAAAATTTTTGAAAAACGATAACAACAAGGATTGTATATAATAAAGGATTTATAAAAACGGATTTTTGGCTCACTACCAGAGTAGAGTTTAGTTTTTAATTTGTATGTACAGATTAAATCCCTTTTTATATACAATCCTTGTAGTATAGCGGCTTAGTACAACTTATTTTAGGAGTAAACGGATTGATGAGTACAACGAATAATTCGTTGTACTTATATTCGTAATTCGTTGTACTTATAGATTTTATTATCTAGTTTTCTTATGAATTTAATTAGACTTTAATGCTTAGCAAGTTTAGGCAACATTATTCAAAGCTACCACTTTATCTCAATTCGTTTATCCGCGTAATTCGTTGTACTTATATTCGTAATTCGTTGTACTTATAGATTTTATTATCTAGTTTTCTTATGAATTTAATTAGACTTTCATGCTTAGCAAGTTTAGGCAACATTATTCAAAGCTACCACTCATTGAGATCAAATTATCTCAATTCGTTTATCCGCGTAATTCGTTGTACTCTGTTTATTTAATTCGTTTATCCGCGTAATTCGCTGTACTTTGATTAATTAATAAAGCAACTCATGCCAAAAATATTCGACAACCTAGAACAACACCTATTACCCACCTTACAAGAAACCCTAAAAGTCGCCTATCGCGCCGATTTTTGTATCGGTTATTTTAGACTCAGCGGTTGGCAACACTTGGACACTTATATTGATAATTGGAACGGCGGAGAAGGAAACTGCTGCCGCTTATTAATTGGTATCCCAGGGGCAAAACCTGAAACCATACCAATAGATAATCAAACCGCAATCCAGTTTAAGAAAAAACTCGCCGCCGAATTTCGAGAACAATTAGCGCAAACAATCCCAACCAATCGGGAAGAAACCACTTTGCGCCGTTTAGCACAACAACTGCGGGATAAAAAACTCATTATTAAACTCTTTTTAAAATCGCCCCTCCATGCCAAACTTTATCTGCTGTTTCGTGAGGATAAATTTAGTCCCATAATCGGTTATCTCGGCAGTAGTAATCTGACTTATGCCGGATTATTAGGACAAGGTGAACTCAATGTCGATGTTATCGAAGAAGACGCTTGTCAAAAACTCGCTGATTGGTTTGAAGCACGATGGCAGGATCGGTGGTGTTTGGACATTTCAGCGCAACTCATTGAAATAATTACAGAAAGTTGGGCGCGTGACGAATTAATTCCGCCTTACCATATTTATCTGAAAATGGCATACCACCTCTCTCAAGAAGCCAGAGTCGGTTTAAATGAATTTACCGTACCGCGTGAATTTGGTAACAAACTGTTTGATTATCAAGCGGCGGCAGTGCGATTAGCGGCGCGACATTTGAATCAGCGCGGTGGCGTGTTAATTGGTGATGTGGTAGGTTTAGGCAAAACCCTGATGGCAACCGCCTTAGCCAAAATCTTTGAAAACGTCTATCGACTCGAAACCCTGATTATTTGTCCTAAAAATATTGTTTCTATGTGGGAAAGCGATTATTGTGATCAATATCTCAAAATGGCAACCGTGTTGTCAGTCTCCATGGTTAAAAAATTGGCTGACTTAAAACGCTATCATTTGGTGATTATTGATGAAAGCCATAATTTACGCAATCGAGAAGGTAAACGTTATAAAGCCATTCGAGATTATATTGACAGAAATGATTGCAAAGTCGTGTTACTTTCTGCCACCCCTTATAACAAAACCTATCTGGATTTAGCCAATCAACTACGGCTATTTATTCCAGAAGATCAAAAACTCAGTGTCAGCCCGGAAAAATTGATTGCCGAAACTGGGGGCATGAAAATGTTTTCCAGTCGGCATCAATGTGATGCCCATTCTCTAGCCGCTTATGAAAAAAGCGAATATCCGGAAGATTGGCGTAAATTGATGCGCTTATATATGGTGCGTCGCACCCGCAGCTTTATTCTGGAAAATTATGCGCTAACGGATGCTAAAAAAGGGCAAAAATATCTGCGCCTTGAAAATGGACAACGCGCCTATTTTCCAGCCCGTTGCCCTAAAACGGTTGGTTTTAAGTTCAATAATCAATATGCAAGACTGTATTCCAAGAAGGTAGTACACACGATTACCGCCCTCAATCTTCCTCGTTATGGTTTAGGGCAATATCTTGTTCCCAAAGTTCAAGTCTCTAAAACCGAACAACAAATCATCAAAGATTTATCACGAGGCGGCAAACGCTTAATCGGTTTTTGTCGTACTAATTTATTTAAGCGTTTAGAAAGTAGCGGCGAAGTCTTTATCTTATCGCTTGAACGACTGATATTGCGTAACAGTATTTATTTGTACGCCCTCAACAATGGCAAAGATATTCCGATTGGTACTCAAGACTTATTAGATTTTGATAGCCGTTTCAACGATGAAGATGCCGAATCAGTTGATTCGGCAACAGAGCGTTTAAAAACAATGGCTGATTTTCAGCAACGTGCCGCTGGAATTTATGACATTTACACGAGCGCCACAGCCAAAAAACGGTTTAAATGGCTGGCTGGCCGTTTTTTTTTCCTCAGAATTGAGCGAACATTTACAAAAAGACTCAGAAGCCTTGCTTGATATTTTAACCGATTGCGGAGATTGGCAGGCGGCGCAAGATGCCAAACTGAATACTTTGGAACAGATGTTGACAAAAAACCATCCCAAAGACAAGGTACTTATTTTTACGCAATTTGCAGATACGGCCGTTTATTTACATAAACAATTGGTTGCGCGCGGTGTCAAACAAATAGCGCTGGCAACCGGGGCGGTTGCCAATCCCACCGAATTAGCGTGGCGATTTAGCCCGGTGAGTAATGATAAACCGGTTAAAAATGAAATTCGGGTATTGATTGCCACCGATGTGTTATCAGAAGGGCAAAACTTACAAGATGCGGCGATAGTCATTAATTATGATCTGCCTTGGGCGATTATTCGCCTGATTCAACGAGTCGGGCGCGTCGATAGAATTGGACAACAGGCTGCTGAGATTCTTTGTTATTCATTTTTACCTGCCGACGGGGTGGAAAAAATTATTAATTTACGCGCCCGCTTAAAACACCGTCTGAGCCAAAATGCCGAAGTGGTTGGCACCGATGAGGCTTTTTTTGAAGATGATGATAATCAAACGACTTTGCATGATTTGTATAACGAAAAATCCGGTATTTTAGATGGTGAGGCTGATAATGAAGTCGATTTAGTTTCTGAAGCTTATGCGGTATGGACTAACGCCATTAAAGCTGATCCAAAGCTAGAAAAAATCATTCCGGCTTTACCGCCCGTCGTTCATTCTACTAAAGAAGTCCAAAATAATTTTTGGACGCCGGGGGTATTAGTTTATATTGATACACCAGAAGGTAATGATGCGATGATATGGTTAGATGAAAAAGGCGAAATCGTCAGCGACTCACTCGATGACATTTTTAAAGCCGCCGCTTGTCATCCCAAAACGCCAGCCTTGGAACGCAGCGACTCACATCATGAAATTGTCCAACGCGGCGTTGAACAAATATTGGCGAGTGAAAAAAAGAGTGCCGGCGGTTTAGGGCGGAAAAATGGCGCACGTTACCGAACCTACACCCAATTAAAAAACTATGCCGAAAAACGCGGTACCTTATTAGAGCCAGAATTAGAAAAAGCGATTGATGCGATTTATAAATATCCGCTCCGTGAATCTGCCGTTGATATCTTAAACTTTCAATTGCGAAGTCATGCGCCGGATGAGACTTTAGCGGCAACGGTGATGGGCTTGTATCGTGATGATAGGCTTTGTGTTATCCATGAACATGAGTGGAAAACGGAGCCGAGGATTTTGTGTTCGTTGGGGTTGAAAAGCGGCAACGGTGATTATTAACGTGAGTTCGACTTTTCAATAAGTTAGATCAATTCGAGTTAATCTCAATAAGTTGACTGTCATTAACTGATTTAGAAGACCTTTTTTTTAAATATAAACCCTATTTTTTATACGTTAATAAGCAAGATTTGTGGGCCATAGGTTGGAACAGTACAACGAATTACGGGGATAAACGAATTTAAGACTTTTATGCTTGGCGAGTATTTAGAGCGACAAATTTGGGAATGGGGTTGATTCGTTAAGCGCGGCGGCTTGTGGGGCAGTCGTACAACAATTCGTTTATCCGCGTAATTCGTTGTACTATAATATATAAACCCTATTTTTTATAGGTTAATAACCAAGATTTGTGGGCCATATGTTGGAACGAATCAGTACAACTAATGGGTTTTGTTTTTAAGTTGAGTTCGACTTTTCAATAAGTTAGAGCAATTCGATTTAATCTCAATATGCTTGGCGAGTATTCAGAGCGACAAATCATTGACATCAAGTCATTTTATTATCTAGTTTTAAGATTAATTTCATTCGTTTATCCGCGTAATTCGTTGTACTTAATTCGTTTATCCGCGTAATTCGTTGTACTTAATTCGTTTATCCGCGTAATTCGTTGTACTTAATTCGTTCATCCGCGTAATTCGTTGTACTATTTAATTTTAAAGCCAGGAGCAACGCCCCTGGAAATTCAAGCATAAAACAGGGTTTGAAAATAAAAAACGAGAACGACTTCAAAAAAGTAGAGATTTATGGGAGAAACGAGAGCAATTTTTTCCTCATTTAGTTTTATGCGGTGAAGTTGAAAAACAACAATTAACCAGACTAGGCATTCAGTCGAAATATTTCGTTTTCATTTTTCATTTTAGAATAAGGCGCGAAATATCCTCATTCACGGGCATTCTGATTCTCAAGCCTTTGCTGGTTTTTCCAAGACAGAGAGTGATTATTTAAATTGGCAACTTTCTCAAAAACGTGCCGATTCATTCAAAGCAGCACTCGCGCAGCGCGGCGTATTGCACACCCGTATCAAAACTTTTGGTTATGGCGATAGCCGCCCGTTGGTGAGTGGTGACAGTGAAGCCGCGTTGGCTAAAAATCGGCGGGTGAAGATTGAGGTGGTTAATTAACTACAAGGATTGTATATAAGCAAGGATTTTTATCGTTTGTAGTAGGCGATTTATCGCCTCACGCGCGCGCAGTCGTCCACCTTAACTTGCACCAACGAAATCATAACGAATGAGGCAGGTAAGACTCTTTTTAAAGTGACGAATGGCTTATACTATATTGGAGATAACCCAGAAAAAAGTCTTGAATTTAAATATCAAGGTTCAGCTTTGTCTGCCATTCTTGAGAGGTTTTTATCTGAAGAGCTGAAACAAATTCGTCGCTTTTTAACTTCAATCAAATCACTTGACTTACTCAGCCCGCAACTCATGCGAAAGAGGGCACGGAAATCGGATGATGATTTAGGCTTTGGTGGTGAAAAACTTTCGGCTTTTTTGCATAATTTATCGGAAAATGAAAGCATAGAACTCATTAATCACATCCAAAAACCGTTTAGCCCAACTTTTAAGTCTTTTGAAACCCGCGCAAAATTTCGCGGCTGGAAAAAACTCTTTGTCAATGAACAGTTCCCCGAAGGCGAGCTTATCAGAACCGAAGCCAAGCATGTCAGTGATGGATTATTAAGGTTATTGGCTATCTTATCCCAAATGATGACAAGCCATACTGTGTTATTGTTTGATGAAATTGAGGATGGGATTAACTCAGAACGGGTAGAAACTCTGGTTGACTTATTAGTTACCGCGCCTAAGCAAGTGATTATTACGACACATAGTCCAATGATATTGAACTATATTGAAGATGAACGCGCCAAAGAATCGGTGATTTTGGCTTATAGGAACAAGCGCGGTGCTACTCGATTGAAGGGATTGGGGAAAAGCTAGAGAGTTTAGCGGCGGGAGAAGCGATGTATGCTTGGCGAGTATTCAGAGCGACAAATCATTGACATCAAGTCATTTTATTATCTAGTTTTAAGATTAATTTCATTCGTTTATCCGCGTAATTCGTTGTACTATGTATGTTCTTAATTCGTTTATCCGCGTAATTCGCTGTACTATTTCATTCGTTTATCCGCGTAATTCGTTGTACTATGTCTGTACTTAATTCGTTTATCCGCGCAATTCGCTGTACTATGTTTTCATTTTTCATTTTAGGAAAGGGCCTTCAATCAAATTTGCCAACATGGCCCCCAATGTACGTTCTTAATTCGTTTATCCGCGCAATTCGCTGTACTATGTTTTCAGTTTTCATTTTAGGAAAGGGCCTTCAATCAAATTTGCCAACATGGCCCCCAAAACATATAGACACCTTAGTCTTTTTCATTTTTAATTTTTCAGTTATTTAAAACCGCGCCGAAATAAGAAACCGATCCTTTAAAGCGGCAAGATAACTCAAAGTCTGTAGGATAAGTGGTACACATTCTAATTATTGTAGTACAATAACACTCGTTTTAGGCGACCATTAAATAGGCGAATACTTAACCAAATAATTTTTATTATTACGCTAAGCCTATCCTATTACCCTTTGGGCAGCGACACCTTGTGATCAGCCCACCCAAAATGTTATCAACGTTTCTCACCTGAGGCAGACTTAATTCGTTTATCCGCGTAATTAGTTGTACTTAATTCGTTTATCCGCGTAATTCGTTGTACGATTAAATCTCTGAAATAGGAAATACTTAATGATCAGTAACATTTACCTCAAGAATTTCAAAGCCTTTCAAGAAGCTGAAATACCGCCCGCTCGGTTAAATATTTTTACGGGCTTAAATGCGTTGGGAAAATCTACCTTTCTTCAATCTCTGTTATTGCTCCGGCAATCCTATCGGCAAAACACGCTGTTAGATAAAGGATTATTACTCAACGGTGAGTTGATTGAGATTGGCAAAGGCAAAGATGCTTATTCAATGTCTGGTACAGAAGATAACCTCGTTATCTTTGAAGTGGAATGGGAACAGGCGCTCGAACTGATTGGCGAATTTCAGTCTCAAGCTGAATTTGAACTGCTGCCCACCCATAAACTCAAACTCTCTGAACAAGAACACATTTTCCAACAAGCCCTATTTACGAACAACTTTCAATATTTAAGTGCGGAAAGAGTGACTCCCAAAACGTTTTTTCCTGCATCGGTTTCTCATGTTGAACAAATTCATTCCTTGGGTAATCACGGAGAATTTACCGTTTATTTTCTCGCTAAAAATCAGCGTCAAGAAATACCCATAAACAATTTGGCTCACCCAAAAGCAAACTCGTTAGCGTTATTGGCACAACTTGACGCTTGGATGGGAGAAATCACCCCCGATGTTCGAGTGACTTTATCTGAGGAATTTGAGGTTGCCCGATTATCTTATCAATTTGAAGTGGGTGAGGAATTGACTGAGGAATTCAAACCCACCAATGTTGGTTTTGGTTTGACTTATGTTTTGCCGGTAGTGACAGCCGTTTTGTTTGCCCGCCCTGGTGATTTGCTGATTATTGAGAATCCAGAATCCCATTTACATCCTCAAGGACAAGCTCGTTTAGGAAAATTGTTTGCGCTCGCGGCCGAAAATGGCGTACAACTGTTTATTGAAACACATAGTGACCATGTCTTAAACGGCGTGCGTGTGGCTGCTAAACAGAAAAATATCTCACCAGAAAATGTGGGTATTTTCTTTTTTGAACGCGATCTTGAAGAACATATCACTGAAATTATTCAGCCTTTTTTGGATGAAAATGGCCGACTTGATAAAAGGCCTAAAGGCTTTTTTGATGAGTGGGGCAATCAGTTGGATGAATTGTTGAAATAACATGCTATGGACATTTATATTTTTAATGAACTTTCAACAACGCCTTTTGCGAATATATACGAAGCCAAAGAAGGACTGAAAACGTTTATACAGACTTGTACAAAAGCGAGGGAGTTTGGTTTTCAAACACTTCGCTTGCATGAAAATATTGGTAATCTTTACCAATTGCAGATAGCGCCTAATTACCTTGTATCACAATGGCTAAAAGATTCTGATGTAGAAGATGATTTAAAAGATAGCTTTAGAGATATTGTCTTTTATTCACCCCTAATAAATGATGACGATCCAATTGCTAAAGAACGGAATAGTCTCTCCGAATTTAAAATCAAGGTAGGCGATGAAGTCAAATTGGCTGACGGATTAGGCGTTGCTTATTTATTAGAAACACTTTGCGTTAGTTTTTTATCTCAGGACTTATGGGATAGTGATGAGATAAAAAATATTGAACATTGGTTTCTCAAAGAAGATGGTAGCGAGACGACCAAAACCATTGCCGTCAGGCATGCCTCAAGACAAGAACATTTAGACAAGCATAAAACCTGGTTTGAAAAGAAAAAACGAGAACGACTTCAAAAAAGTCGAGATTTATGGGAAAAAAGAGCAGAATTTTTTCCTCATTTAGTTTTATGCGGTGAAGTTGAAAAACAATTAACCAGACTAGGCATTCAGTCGAAATATTTAGATCAAATCATTGAGAAGTTGAAACGACTTAACCAATATGCAACAGACTGGACAGAAGGCTCGTATAGTGAGCCGAAATTGACACAATATGGACTCAATGTCAGCGGAGAGTCTGACAGCACTCTCAGAAAATATGGTCAATTGCGTAAATTCAGATTGCCGAATAGGGAAAGAAAATTGTTTGCTCAACATATTAAAACCGGCGATTTGCGGTTTCATTTTTATCCCGACACTATTAAATTTAAGTGAATAATTATGCCAAACCTCAATTTCCTCTCTACTTTGCACCGTTACAAACGGCGCTTTTTTTGGAGTCCAAAGCTTTAGCTTTTGACTCAATTTTTGAGACGTACTTAGAATCAAAATTTAGACGTTTTTCTCGATAAGGCCATCAATTTGCCAACATGGCCCCCAATGTACGTTCTTAATTCGTTTATCCGCGCAATTCGCTGTACTAGGTTTTCATTTTTCATTTTTCAAAGGGCCTTCAATCAAATTTGCCAACATGGCCCCCAATGTACGTTCTTAATTCGTTTATCCGCGCAATTCGCTGTACTATGTTTTCAGTTTTCATTTTTCATTTTAGGAAAGGGCCTTCAATAAAATCAACTGAATTAATTTGCCAACATGGCCCCCAAAAGAACCTTGCTTTTGGAGTCCAAAGCTTCAGCTTTGGCTTTTGGAATCCAACGCGAAGTGACTTATAGGTACAAGCGCGGTGCTACCCAACAATTTTTTCGATTGAAGGGATTGGTGAAAAGCGAGAGAGTTTCAGGGCTAAAAGAACTGTATACCAACCGATTGAAACCATTTTTGGCTGTGTGACTAATGGTGATGTGTGGCAGTTTTTGAAACTTGAGAACCAAACCATTCTGATTGATGCGAGAAAGTATTTTCTTGGTAATCTGGCGCAGATTCTTGGTGTACTTCAAGTGATTATAGATTTTTATTCTGATCATTCTGAAAATGCTTGAACAAGATTAAACGGATTAATGGATTGACAGGATTAATTTAAAAGTCGCATAAGTCATAGAGTACAACGAATTACGGGGATAAACGAATTTAAGACTTTTATGCTTGGCGAGTATTCAGAGCGACAAATTTGGGAGTGGGGTTGATTCGTTAAGCGCGGCGGCTTGTGGGGCAGTAGTACAACAATTCGTTTATCCGCGTAATTCGTTGTTCTTAATTCGTTTATCCGCGTAATTCGTTGTACTATATATGCTCTTAATTCGTTTATCCGCGTAATTCGTTGTACTATATATGCTCTTAATTCGTTTATCCGCGTAATTCGTTGTACTAGCGCAATTCGTTGTACTATGTATGTTCTTAATTCGTTTATCGGCCCGTAATTCTATAAAATAGTTTGTTTGTTTAACTTATGCAATTTAGAACATCACCAGCCCCTTTCACGCATCAAGGCACTAGCGTGCCAGAAGTGATGCGACAAGTGCTATATGCTCTTATACCCGGCATTGCCGTTTATGTCTATTTTTTTGGGTGGGGCATTGTCGTTAATATTCTATTGTGCAGTGTGACGGCATTAAGCTGTGAAGCCCTGATGCTTTGGCTACGCCATCGCCCCTTGCGTCCCTTTCTCACCGATAACAGCGCCTTAGTGACAGCCTGGTTGCTGGCATCGGCGCTGCCACCGTTTGCACCTTGGTGGATAAGTGTGTTAGGCACGGCTTTTGGAATCATTTTTGCCAAACACTTGTACGGTGGATTGGGCTATAATCCATTCAACCCCGCTGTGGTGGGTTATGCTATGTTGTTGATTTCATTCCCATTTGAAATGACTCAGTGGGCCGCGCTTGCCTCGATAAGTGGTCATTTTCCGGGTATCCTTGATAGCCTTAGTATTACTTTTACTGGACAACCGACGGGTGGCCTCACGTTGGATGCGCTTAGCGGTGCAACGCCGTTGGATACGATGAAAACCGAACTCACACAGTTTCACACTGTCGAAGAAATTAAGCGCAATCCTTTGTTTGGCACTTTTGGTGCGAAGGGATGGGAATGGATAGGCGGTGCGTTTTTCTTGGGCGGCTGTTGGCTGATTTATAAACGGGTGATTACTTGGCACATTCCCGTTGCTGTGTTGGGCAGTTTGTTTCTCATATCGGGATTTTTTACCCTGTTTGATGCTGATCTTTATCCTTCACCCCTGTTTTATATTTTAGGTGGCGCGTCGATAATCGGTGCGTTTTTTATTGCGACGGATCCGGTGAGTGCTGCAACCTCGAATAAGGGCCGCTTATTTTATGGGGCCGGTATTGGTATATTAATTTACCTGATTCGGACTTGGGGTGGTTATCCAGACTCAATGGCGTTTGCCGTTTTGTTGATGAATATGGCGGCGCCCACTATTGATTATTACACGCAACCTCGCGTGTTTGGACATGATCAGTGATCATTAATTAATGATTAATGATTAATGATTAATGATTAATGATTAATGATTGTTTTTATTAGTTATTGACCGAAGTTGGGGAACAGCAAGGGGGGCTCAACTGGGCGAACCGGTTGGAAAACCTCGAAAGTCCCTAAAGACGCGAGGTTTCGTAGGGGCAATCCCTTGTGGTTGCCCTTAACTTAATGGCATTGAGGTGAAACCTGGGAACATAATTAACAATTAATGATTAATGATTAATGATTAATGATTAATGAGTTTAATGAGATTTAAATGATTGTTTTTATTATTTATTGACCGAAGTTGGGGGAACAGCAAGGGGAGCCTTAACCCTGAAGGGGCCCCTAGTGAATAGCCTTAAGAATAGACGTCCAAGATAAATCTTGGACTCCCCCTCCCCCAAATATTTGTCTGAACATTTCTAATAACTGATAACTGATAACTGATCATTGATAACTGATCATTGAATAGAAAGAGATCTTTAAGTATGTTAGTAAAACAAATGGCGCGTGCGGCCGCCCTGTTAACTCTTTTTGCGGTGCTAGGGGGTGGGTTGGTAGCCTTCAGTTTTCAAGCCACAGATGAGCAAATTAAAGAGAATGAGCGTATGACTTTATTGCGTACTTTAAGTGCGCTTATTCCGCCGGAGCGTTATGATAATGATTTGTTTAGCGATACTCGCGAAATGCAACATGAGGCCTTTTTGGGTACGGATGAGCCTGTGACAATTTATCGTGCCCGCAAAGGCGGACAGCCAGTGGCCGCTGTGCTAACTTCGGTAGCGCCCGATGGTTATAGTGGACGTATCCGTTTATTAGTCGGTATCAATTATGAAGGGATATTGGTGGGGGTGCGCGTACTTTCTCATCAAGAAACGCCCGGTTTGGGTGATAATATTGAAGTGCGTCGTTCCGACTGGATTTTTGGCTTTAATGGGCGTTCTTTGAATAATCCCAATAAGACGACTGCCTGGAAAGTTAAGCGGGATGGTGGTGTATTTGATCAATTCACCGGCGCTACCATTACGCCGCGAGCCATCGTTAAAGCGGTGCATAAGACATTGCTCTTTTATCGGCAATATCGTGACGAGGTATTTGCAGAAACAATACCATTAAATTAAGGGCAGACAAGGATTATAATTCTGTTTTTGGTTTAATTCCCCACAATTGGCTTTTGAAAATTGCCTCAATACACTTCAGAAGGAATAACATCCACGTCGTAGTTTTGTATCGGTACAACCGTCACTTTCCCATCGTCTGCTACATGCAGTTCAAATACCCTCCAAATATCACCCATCTCGCCCCTCAAGATGTGACTGTCAGTGGGTGGCCTGAACACTTGCTTTGTTCCATCACCGATCCACAAGCTCACCAAGGCGCCCGATTGGGCAATGTTGTTGTTACTGCCCGAGTAATTGTCCTCGTAATGGTGAACGGTGAACCGATATCTCCCCGGTCTTAACGTTTTTGCAGTGCGCGGGGGAAAAATAAACACTTCTTGTTGTTTGTTGCCTAACTCAATCGGTCTTTTGAGTTCAGACACCTCATTGTATTGGGATCTGAAATAGAGATGAAAACGGTCAGGTTCATGGTTATAATCTTCAGGGACACCGGGAGCCGGCCCGGTCAAATGTGCATCTAACTCAAGCTGATCATCGCGCCATTCAAACAAAATACAGACATGGCATTCTTCCAAATCCAGCGTTTCAGGGTCAAACTTAAAAACGATATTATCGTATCTTGTGATAGCCTCTGGGTAGTCAGGGTTCCTAATACCAATGTGTTCGATTCGCACCCGATTGATATCCACGTTTTGGACATAACTATTGCTCAAATAGACTCCGTTGCTCACCAAAGGCATCGCGGCGGCCTCAGAAAATACCGCATCCTGCGGTGGTAGTGCCTCTGAACAAGTGGGTTCTTCCGCCGTAAAAATGGGGCGCAAATACCGTCTACCAGAAACAGACTGACAAACCTTGAAATCAAGATCATAGGGGACGGTGACACCCGCCGGATCAAAGGGGCTATCCCAGGTTACGAAGATATCGTTGATTTGCACTTTCTCAGAATTAACACCAAAGCCTTCAACATCGCTAAAATCCACCGTGAAGCCTTGTGCATGAGCCAGATTGCTCAGTAACAGGAGCGCAACTAGGCCGCTCTCATAATTGTTCCGTTTGTGTTTCATAACTTGGTACCTCTCTCTAAATGATTGTAGCTATTTATATGATATATATAGACAATATTAGCCAAAATAGCAAGCCTATTTCCCCATTTTTTTTAAGGTAAAACAGTCGCTTGTCGTTTGTAGTAGGCGATTTATCGCCTCAATTTTGTCGTTTGTAGTAGGCGATTTATCGCCTCAATTGGAGTATCGATTTTGAGGGCCATAAAATATTTTGGATGTTTCCAAATTAAGTTATGGCCCTCTATCGCGCTTCAATAGTGATACTTTTTGTAGGTGTTTTGTTGCATAACTTAATGGCAGTGGGGCCGAGGAGTGCAACGGGAACGATCACGAGGACGGGCCGAACGGAATTACATATAGGCGGGTAAAAATGTTCGCCGGGCGCGACACGCAAAAAACGGGCACAAAGGGTGACTAGGAGGGGGGGAATAATTAACAATTAATAATTAATAATTAATAATTAATTATGGGCGCATTCCCATTTTCCGGGTAGCTCATCTTACCGCCTATCAGTTTTGAAATATTCAACACCCCAGACACGGAGTTACACGGAGTTTCACAGAGAATTCCTTTGGCTTTATGACTCTGTGAGACTCTGTGGTATTCTGTAAACTTCGCCCTGGAAAAATAATGTTGCAAACCTTGTTTTTATGCGACAAATAAGTTGATTTTACCTACCCACCAACTTGATTTTAGCTTGACTAAATTTATATAACATAATGAAAGAGCTTAGCTTTTCAGAACTGCTTCTCAAATATATGGCCAAAAAAAATGCCAAAGTAAATACAATGGCAAAGGCGATAGGAGTAACTGATGCGACGATCGTCAATTGGAGAAAAAGCGCAAAGCCACGTTCTCGTGAGCGTGTACTCGTTTGTGCTAAGTATTTAAAACTGTCAATGCTAGAAACCAATGGCTTGTTAAAGGCGGCCGGTTTTGAACCTGAAGTACACCCCTTTGTCAAAAATATTTTTGAGGAATTGCCACGTCATCGTGTCATGCTATTATTAACCAAAACGGATTGGAATAAACCGCCTTATCACGAAGCGTTGGAAATCTTAAAAGCACAAGCAAAAGATACTTATAAAAACAATGTGTTGTGTATAAAACCGCCCGCCACTTTAAATGCAAATATCAATAACTACTTTTCCAGATTGGGAAAACAATGCAAATTCAGTGGCGTTAATGATGCTGAGCGCTTTGAGAATGCGCTTGAAACTCATTTAGAACATAATAAGAAAGGGTTATTTTTATTAGTTAGTCGCTTTGAACAAGGGGCTGACTCTCCACGCGAACAATTAGCGGATATTGTAAATAGTCTGATAGATGAGCATCCGCATTTTCACGTCGTACTCTGGGATGGTGAAAAACTGGGCACTCTTAAATTTCAGACAGATAATATGCCTTTGTTGAAACAGGCTAAGGTGAAATACTGGCCGGAACTGACTCGCCAAGAAGTCTTTGCTTTTGATTATTTTAAAGATTTGCCCTCCGATTTAGATGATACTTTAGTCGATCAATTTTTAGCTATTAGTGGAGGCCACCCAGATTTAGTGATTGAATGCTTGGAACTTAAAAAGCGATATCCTAATTTGTGTGTGGAAAAGTATCCTGAAAAGCTAAGCTTATGTGAGTGTATTTACGAGTCATTTACGCCGCTTGCTCAACAAGAATCCGTTAGACAACAAGTGTATGAATGGTTGCAACAAGAATATTTAGGCCCGACTGAGCATTACATTCAGGACGAGTTATTACGTCAGTTATATTGGAAAAATCTGTTAATTGAACGTGAAGTCAATGGAGAGAAACGTTTGTTTTGGCGGTGTCAAGCCATACAAATGGGAGGAACACAAATTTGTGGAAAGAAAAACCGATAACGTTCGATTGAATTTTATAATACGGAACGTACTTCAAATCGGTAATTTTCAAAGCCTGGGGATAAATCCCCAGTCTAAAAGCTCAAGTAGGCTAAAGCCTACTATAGATTTTCAGATAATTATTTAGTCCCCTTTAGGGGACTTTGGCTTTCAGATGTTGGCTACTTCTCATTGATTAAATCATTTTTCATTAGCACAAAGAGGTAATCCATGAAAGAACAGAAATTTTCAGAGCTGCTTAGGAAATATATGCTCAAAAAAAAAGCCAAAGTGCAATCGATGGTGGAAACGATAAATTCAAAAGGATTAAGAATTAGCCGCCAAACGTTCTTCAATTGGAAAAAGGATAAGTACAAGCCACGTTCTCGTGATAGTGTACTCGCCTGTGCTAACTACCTGCGATTGTCAAGGAAAGAAACCAATAAGCTGCTAGTTGCGGCCGGTTTTCCTGAAGAAGAGGCCTTTGTTAAACATCTTTTTATGGAACTATCGCGTTATCGCGTAATACTGTTATTAACCCAAGCTGATTGGGGAGAACCGCCTTATCACGAGTTTGTTGAAACATTATTAGCTGACGCAAACATAAAATACGGTAAAAACAATGTATTGCATATCAATGTACAACAACGGCCAGCGGCCTCAGAAGCCGATATTAATAGCGACTTTTCAAGATTGGGAGAACAATGTGGATTCAGTGACGTTAACGATGCTGATAGCTTTGAATATGCACTTGAGGCTGGGCTAGAACAGACAGAGCCGTTATTTTTATTGGTGAGTCACTTTGAACAAGGGGCTGACTTACTACGCCAACAATTAGCAAGTATCATACGCAGTGTGAGTGCAACCGCGTCGCATTTTCACGTCATCCTCTGTGGCGGTGAAAAATTGGCCGATCTGAAATATAAAGAAGGTGCTTTGTCCTTGTTAAATCACGCCAAGGTTGAATATTGGCCGGAACTGAGTCGCCCGGATGTCTATACCTTGTCTAACGATTACTTTAATGAAGTGCCACTCAATTTAGAAGAGGCTTTAGTGGATCAATTTTTAGCTATCAGCGGCGCTCATCCCAAATTATTGACGGAATGTTTGAAACTTAAAACGCAATTCCCTGATTTAGCGTTGGAAAAGTACCCTGAAAAGTTAAGCCAATGTGATTGCGTTTCTGAGTTATTTACACCATTTACTCAAAACGAGTCGGTTAGGCAAAGAGTGTTTGAATGGTTGCAAAAAGACGAAGTAGGCAACGCGGAACCTTACATTCTGGATAATTTGTTGCGTCAGTTGTATTGGAAAAACCTGTTGGTTGAGCGTGAGGTAAACGAGGAAAAACGGTTATATTGGCGATGCGAAGCCATGCGGATGGCGGGTAAGCAAATGTTTAGAAAGTGGCAATAGACAGAAAGTACAACGGATTTTTTGAATAAACTTATTTTTAAAGTTGAATATTTGAGTTGAAAATCATAAGGCTTGCTATACTTCCAAGCCTTGGGATAAATCCCAAGGCTAAGAGCTAAAGTCGGCTAAAGCCGACTAATATAGTTTTTCAGATAAATAATTTCTAGTTTTTCAGATAAATAATTTCAGTTAGAAACCGTAAAGCGTTTTGGAAACGCTTTACGGTTTTGCCCTAAATATTTGTCTGAACGTCTATACTTGGTTTTAGTCACCTTTAGGTTCCTGGACGCTTTTAGCCTTGGGATTTATCCCAAGGCTTGTGGAAGCTGAGTGCGTAACATCTATCATAAAAGTCAATAATTTTTTCCAGCACATGCCGAAGAATTTGTATTGTTTGTGAAGATTTTTTAATAAATTGGGTACTATGCATGAACCTCACAACTCAAAATGGCCCAAACTTCTCCTTACCAAGTCACAGAAGGCGTGAATAAAGATGCCCTCTTTTTTGGACGGATACAAACTCTCGCCCAGATTATGAATCGAGAACCAGCCAATTACTTACTCATGGGTGGACGACAAGTCGGTAAATCTGGTGTCCTCAAATACATAGAAAGACGCTATCAAAATCATCCCAAGATAGACTGTCATTATTTAGTGCTAACGAGCGAGCGTTTGCAACCCAAATTAGCTAAAGCCTTGGGTTTACCGTTCAAAACGGACTTAGAAACACTGCTTGAAGAATTAGCCAATGTGCCAAACGGACAATACCGTTTATTATTAATTGATGAAGCAGACTTATTTATTCGGCAAGAAATCAATAACGGTTATCCCATTTTAACGGAATTTCGTAGCCTGAGTGAAGAAGGCCGTTGCTTTTTTATCTTTGCTGGCTTTTGGGACTTATATGAGGCGGCCCTATTAGATTATCACTCACCGATTATAAACTTTGGCGAGTCAATCATTATCGGCGCTTTAGAGGCCGAGGCCTGTCGGCAATTAGCCACTGAACCGATGGTAACTTTAGGTATTCGCTACGCCTCTGACGCATTAGTGGAACAAATCGTCGAAGAAACCGGGCAACGCGCCAATTTGATTGCCATTGTCTGCGACGAAATGCTAAAGAACTTAGACAAACAACAGCGCGTCTTAAATCAAGAAGATGTTACACGCGCTTTGCACAGTCAGGCAGTGCAAGGCGCGTTAGTCGGTTGGCGGCGCTTAAGCGACGATAAACAAGCGGCCCGTTTAGATCGGATTATTGTTTGTGCAACAGTAGAAGCGGGCGAATTTAGCCTCTCTGACATAATGCAAGTGCTTGATGAGCATCATTACGACTATACCACTGAACAACTCACTCAATCAGTGGCTCGTCTTGAATTAGCGTTTATTATTCAGCGCGATAAGAGTCGCTATCGCTACTGTGTGCCTTTATTTAGAGAACGGCTACTGGAGCAAGACGTAACAGCGTTGTTGAAACAGGAATTGAAGTCAGCGCGTTGAAATAAAAGTACAACGGATGACGGGGATAAACGGATAGGTTATTTAAGTCAGCGCGTTGAAATAAAAGTACAACGAATTACGGGGATAAACGAATAGTTACGTAGGTAAAAGTACAACGAAACTTGCGGTTAGCGAACGCCAAACTTCGCGGTACTCATCAGGCACCAATAAATCTGTTTACTCCCCATAGTACAACTTCTTTTAGGAATAAACGGATTAGTTCGGGGAAAGCTTTGATTTAAAATAAGAAACCGACTTCAACCCAAAGGCGTGCGCCGAGGGCCATATTTTGATTTGGAAACCTCCAAAATATTTTATGGCCCTCAAACTCGGCTAAATAACCACATAAAAATAAGGGTAAAACAATAATAACTACAAGGATTGTATATAATAAGGGATTTTAGATTTGCTTAATTAAATAGAATTCGTACTGTTTCGATAAATCCGCTTTGAAATCCTTTCTTATATACAATCCTTGTGGTTGTTGCTTGCGGATTCGCATAATCGATTAAATCGAATTCGTACATTTTCGATAAATCCGCTTTGAAATCCTTTTTTATATACGATCCTTGGGCGTTTGGGCGCACGAAAAAACTTGATCATCGAGTGAAAGGAAACCAGTTGTACTCACGGAGAGATTTATTAATCAATAACAAAATCCGTTTATTCCAAAAATCCGTTGTACTATCACTATAAATTCGTTTATCCGCGTAATTGTACTATCACTATAAATTCGTTTATCCGCGTAATTCGCTGTACTCATCAGACACACAGACACAACCAAATCCGTTGATTCCTAAAAGAAGCTGTACTCTCACTCCAAATTCATTAATCATCATCAATCGCTATACTTAATCTGTTATACTCACCAAATGACAAAAAATCCGTTACGCATAGCCACACGCAAAAGCCCACTGGCTCTCTGGCAAACCAACCATGTCCGCGACGCTCTATGTCGCGCTCATCCCGAACTCCAAATTGAAATCGTCGAAATAACCACAAAAGGCGATAAAATCCTTGACACGCCCTTAGCCAAAATAGGCGGAAAAGGCTTATTTGTCAAAGAGTTAGAAAACTGCCTCCTCGAAGGCCGAGCCGATATTGCCGTACATTCCATGAAAGATGTGCCCATCGAATTGCCAAAAGGCCTAACGCTGCCCATCATTATGCGCCGTGAAGATCCTTATGATGCCTTCGTATCCAACCACTACCCCAATTTAGCCGCCTTACCAAAAGAAGCGATAGTCGGCACCTCCAGTTTACGCCGCCAATCTCAACTACTTGCACTGCGCCCCGACTTACAAATTCGCAGCTTACGAGGCAATGTAGGCACACGCTTAAACAAATTAGACAACGGCGACTACGACGCGATTGTATTAGCGGCCGCCGGACTAAAACGACTAGGCATGGCAGAACGCATTCGTGAAGTGCTAAAACCAGACATCATATTACCCGCCATTGGACAAGGCGCGATTGGCATAGAATGCCGACAAAACGATGCCCAAACCCTTGAACTGATTTCCGTGCTAAATGATACCCCGACACAACAACGAATCATCGCAGAACGCGCTTTAAATGAACGTTTAGGCGGTGGCTGCCAAGTACCTATCGGCGGATTTGCCCAAATAGACGAAGACGGTTTACACTTACAAGGATTAGTAGGCGATATCCAAGGTAAACAAGTCATACGTCATACCATTCATGGGCCTATTGATTTAGGCGATCAATTAGGCAAACAATTAGGAAACGAACTGTTAGCACAAGGAGCGGACAAACTGCTGCAAAATCTCAATTACTGATGTTACGCAGTGAAAAAAGGGCAACCATAAAGAAAGGGCAACCATAAAGGATTGCCCCTACACACCCAAATTGTAATTGTAGGGGTAATCCCTTGTGGTTACCCCAATAAACCTTGTGGTTACCCCAATAAATTAGCCGCTCTAGGTTTTATCAATGTCAAAATTAAATAAAATCAAAGTCTTAGTCACAAGGCCGGCCCACCAATCCGAGCCTTTATGCAAACTCATAGAAGCCGAAGGCGGACAACCCGTGCGCCTACCAGTTATAGAAATTGTCGAAATCGACGACAAAAGTGCCTTACTTGACTGTCGCGCTCACCTAGACGAACTCGACATAGCTTTATTTATCAGTGCCAACGCCGTCGAAAAATCGCTACCCACTTTACTCGCACAAAACAAATTACCCCCACAACTCCAACTGATAGCCGTTGGCAAACGCACCGCCGAAACACTCAAAGCATGGGAACTAACGGCCCTGACTCCGGCCCCACCCTTCAACAGCGAAGCCGTGCTAAAAATGCCACAAATGCAAACAGCGGCCATCCAAGGCAAAAACATTGTCATTTTTCGTGGCGAAGGCGGACGAGAATTACTAGCACAAACACTCCGACAACGCGGCGCCACCATAAACTATATCAACGTCTATCGGCGCATCCAACCACCCGCCCCGGCATGGATAACCGACACACAAATTGATATTATTACCGCCACCAGCGTCGAAGGCCTACAAAACCTATTTGCCATGCTAGACGGACAACCCTGGCTGCGCCACACACCACTCGTCGTCATGAGCGAACGCATACGCGCTAAAGCACAAAAACTAAGCATACAAGCCCCCATCCTAGTTGCCCCCAGCGCCAGCGATGAAGGACTATTAAATGCTATACTACAAGCACGAACAAAAGCAATTTAGCAGGACTCCAAACATTAGTTTGGCAGTCGTCCAATTTAGCAGTCGTCTAGGAGTCCAAACTTTAGTTTGGCAGTCGTCCAAACTAAAATCTACGCAAAAGTTTTTCCGTACCGAAAATTTTTTGCGTAGATTGGATTCCTGCCAAACTAAGTTTTTGCGTCAAAAAACGGGAGCAACGATTGGATTCCTGCCAAACGTTAGTTTGGACGACTGCCAAACGTTAGTTTGGACGACTGCCAAACTAAAGTTTTGACGACTGCTTTCCTGATATACGGAACGTACTTCAAATCCGTGAAAATTACAATATGAACGACTAATAAAATTCAGAGCAAAATTATCGACTTATCATTAAATGACTCATTTTTCATTTTTCACTTTTCATTAGTATATCACCAAAGAGGTAAAATCTCGTATGAGTACACCGACAGAGCAAACGGTAACAAAGCCACCGAAACCGAAAAAGCGTGATTGGATATTTTTGTTTTTATTCCTGATATTACTCTTGGCGAGTACTATTATCCTCAGTTATCCGTTGGGACAACAATTTACCCGTGTGCAAGAGGAATTACAACAACAAGTCAATATTCTCAGCACACAAGTGGCAACGCTGCAAACCGAATTACAAGTGTTACAATCTCAAGATTTAAAAGCCCCGTCGGAGGCATTACAAACACGTTTCAATGAGTTATCCAAACAACAGCAAAGTTTAGATAACGCCCTGACGAGCCTTGTTCATCGAATCGAACAGCAACCGCAAACTGATGACGGTTGGAAATTAGCCGAAATCAATTATCTACTCACCATTGCGCTACATCGGTTGCAATTAGCGCACGATCCCGAAGGCGCATTAGTTGCCCTGACGGCGGCTGATGAACGTTTACAACGCTTTCCGAAGTCCGCTTTACTTCCGGTGAAAACCCAACTTTTGGAAGACATCAAACGTTTACGTGAATTCGAACGCCCAGACATTGCCCGATTAGCTGTGCTACTGGCACAATATACGGTACAAGTGGATAATTTGCCCTTATTACAAGGAACTCGCAAAACCTACACGCCTCAACCCATCGAACCCGCGCCGAGTGATGATCAGCCTTGGCAAGAGCAGGTGCTAAAAGAATTGAAACAACCGGTGGTGATACGCGACAACAACGAAGCTGACACGGCTTTTCTCACGCCAGAGCAACATTCTTTAGTCGCGCAAATTCTACAAATGAAACTAGAAAACGCTCGCTTTTTTCTATTGCGCCGTGATACTCAGAATTTTGCGGCATCAATAGCGGCAGTGCTAGACTGGCTCAAACGTTACTATGACAAAAACGATAACAAAGTCAAAGCCTTACAAAAAGCGTTAGCCGACATGCAAAATATTGTATTGAATCCGCAACTGCCAGATATTTCTGGCTCACTCAACCTGTTGCAACGTTTATCTGCTCCCGCCACCCCCCTTGTTGGAGTACAAAGCGGAGCGCAGCGGAGTTTTGCCCAATGAAATGGTTATTCACTTTACTATTAATACTAGCTGCGGCGACTGCCTTTACCTTTTTTCCCTAGAAGACTCAGGGTTTATCGTCATCGGACGTGGCGCGTGGACAATAGAAACCCGTTTATCGGTATTTATCCTCGCGCTCGTGTTGGGCGTGCTTGCCATCTACACCCTTTTTCGCCTCCTGCTGATGTTGTGGCGCTTACCATTGCGCTTATTTCACAATCAACAGAAGGCCGATGAATCATTAGTGCGCGGCTTCTTGGCACTGATACAAGGGCAGTGGCAAAACGCCGAACATTCGTTATTAAAAACAGTGTCGGTGGGTGAACTCTCCGTGTTGCATTATTTAGGTGCAGCATCGGCCGCCTATCAGCAACAAGCGCAATCCGTGCTGCGGAGTATTTTTCTAAAGCACAAAAAAGTCTGCCTAAAGAGAATGTGGCGCTCACCTTGTTTGAAGCCAAATTACAATTACAACAACACCATTTGCCAGCGGCACTCAAAAACACGCTCCGAGCTTACAACCTCGCGCCCAAACATGACGAAGTGTTGTTATTATTGTTAACACTGTATGTGCAATTAGCCGATTGGCAGCCTTTGTTAGAATTACTGACAGAAGTGCGTAAGCGCAAAGTGTTGTCTACAGAACAAATCCAGCGCTTAGAAAGCCGTGCCAGTATCGCACTCATTCATCACACGTTGCGCACTAACCCCTTGGTCACAAATTCCAAAAATGACGCGGCTACGCCCGGTGATACTCAAAGTCTATGTTGAACATTTAATGGCGGCGGGTGATGCAACAACGGCCGAACCCTTATTGCGAGAAGGCCTTAAATATCAATGGGATAATGACTTAGTGGCCTTATATGGGGAATTAGAAACCGCCAATACTAGCCAACAAATCAGTTATGCCGAAAATTGGCTAAAATCCCCTGAAAAAGACCCGGTATTATTGCAGACATTAGGGCAATTATGTTTGCGTAATCGTTTAAGGGAGAAAGCGCAGCAATACCTTGAAGAAAGTGTTAATTTGGAATCTAGCCCGAAGATTTACCAACTTTTGGGTGAATTATCGACGCAGAAGGGAGAGCCGGCACAGGCGAGTAAATATTATCGGCGTGGGTTGCAATTAGCGCTCGAAGAGTTTTCTTAGGAACAGCTATACCAATGAAAAATGAAAAATGAAAAATGAAAAATGAGTAAATCAATGATAAGTAGCGACTTAATGGGGGATGCTTGTCAGACGTTCTTAGACTCAATGCCTAATAAAACGCACCATCAAGATTAACCTAATCTTGACGGATGAATTTGCAAACTCTGGGTTGCAGAGCCCCTCATATCCATGGCACCGTCATGGTGTCACCCAGACAGATGACAGCGTTAATTTTATTTGATAGGATTTAAAAAGTCAAGTGTTAAAATCGTTTATTCTAAAACTTGACTTAAATAAGTCACTTTGATCAGGTTTGAGTAACAAATCGAGTTCTAGCAAATGCACCATACAATTAATCAGTCAAAATTTCGGCCCTATAAAAACAGGTAAAATTGATTTATCAAAACGGTTCTATATTTTTGTCGGCTATAACAATAGTGGCAAAACTTATGTGTCGCAACTGTTATGGAGTCTCTTCAGTAAAGAAACCATTGAAAAGTTTTAGAACGTAGTAGAGATTGATGAATTAAACATAGAAGGAGAGGATAGTTTTGAAATCAACCAAGACTTGATTGCTAAGATTTTGGACGAGTTTGCACGGTTTTTAATCGGTAAAGTGATTCCAAAAACCTTTAATATTGAAAGTGAACATTTTACCGCCGATAAAAGGTTTTGCATAAGATATCAACACAATCCAACATAACATTTTTCGCTAAGTCTTAGCGAAAAACTTTGGCGTTTGGACGGATTTAAGGGCACTGCCAAACTCAAATCGTCGGCATTAGCCTAAAATTCATTTTTCATTCTTAATTCGCATTTATAAGGCATTCCCGCTACTTCCCGCACTAATTTAGGCACGAGATAACCGGGCAGTGCCACCCGCAATTGTTCTAACAATTGCGCCGCCGTCTCTTCAGACACTTCAAAATGAGCGGCCCCTTGCACCCGATCTAATCTATGTAAATAATACGGTAACACCCGACTACTGATTAACGCTTCACTCAAGGCAATTAATGCCGGCGCGTTGTCATTTACCCCGCGCAGTAATACCGATTGATTTAAAAGCGTGATGCCGGCCCCAACTAAACGTTGTAAGGCTTTGTTTACATTATCATCTATTTCATTGGCATGATTGGCATGTACCACCATCACTGGCTGCAAACGTGTTCCCGTCAGCCAAGCCAACAGTTCATCATTAACTCGCTCAGGTAGTACAATAGGTAAGCGCGTGTGCAAACGCAAGCGTTGCACATGCGAAATCTTGGCAATACTGTGCGCCAATTCTGCTAAACGACTATCTGTCAGGCTTAACGGATCGCCACCGCTTAAAATGACTTCCGTGATAGAAGAATCGGCGCGAATAGCATCAAGTACCGCTGGCGGATGTAATTGAGAGGCCGTGTAATGCCGGCGAAAACAATAGCGGCAATGAATCGCACAAGCGGACGTTGTCACCAACAATACTCGCCCTTGGTATTTCTGCAATAAGCCGGGGACTTTTTCCGCGGCTACATCGCCAACGGGATCGATACTAAACCCCATTAATCGCTGGTTTTCTTCGGCCTGCGGTAACACTTGCCGCAGTAACGGGTCATTTGGATCGCCTTTACGCATACGTGCCACATAACCTCTTGGCACACGGAGGCCAAAGCGTTGTTTAGCCGTGACAGTGTGCGCCAAGGCGCTATCAGACAATTCCAATAATTCCAGTAAGTGTACTGGGTTGTGAATCGCTTGGCGCAATTCGCTCGGCCAATCCCCTTGCTTATGCTGCTTCACGACGAGCGTTTCGGTTATCATAGTTAGTTTTTGCAAGGTGGGTATACACACGTCAGAAGCACAGAGGGACACAGAGAAAAACTTCGTTTTTATTAAGAAGTTTTCCATTGATAAATCCTATTTTTCCAAAAAATAGGATTTCTTGGCTCATGAGAGAAGTACATTCCGTCTAAATTATTCCAGTACCAAGTCTATTTGTATTTATAAGGAGTTTAAATGGCGACTTTCAGTACCAACGAATTCAAATCGGGGCTTAAATTGATAATTGATGGTGATCCTTGTGCCATCATAGAAAATGAGTTTGTCAAACCGGGTAAAGGCCAAGCGTTCAATCGGGTCAAAATCCGCAATATCAAAACGGGGCGGGTGATAGAGCGAACTTTTAAGTCAGGGGATACGGTGGAAGCGGCGGATGTCATGGAAACCCAGATGCAATATCTATATAACGATGGCGAGTTTTATCACTTTATGGTGTCCGATACTTATGAACAATATGCAGTTCATCTTGACACTATCGGTGACACGGCAAAATGGCTGAAAGGCCAAGAAGAATGTGTGGTGACGCTGTGGAATAATGATCCTATCGGCGTAACACCGCCCAACTTTGTCGTTCTTGAAGTCACCGAGACTGACCCCGGCCTTCGTGGGGATACTTCCAGCGGTGGCGGTAAACCGGCAACTTTAGAAACTGGGGCGATAGTGCGGGTACCATTGTTTGTCAATATTGGTGATTTAATCAAAGTTGATACCCGCACGGGAGAATATCTGTCACGCGCCAAAGAGTAGAGGTGAAAGGGGTTACTGGAAGCTAGGATTTTGACATATTCCCTTTCCCCTTCCCTATTTAACCTTATTTTTCAACGTGACGATACACATCAACCCGCGCCGGGGGCAAGTTGCTCCACACCATCTTGTGGGACACATGCTTGAAGTAGTGCGGCAGGGACATCCCTCGTCCACTTAAATCATAAGTAAACTGAACTAGGAGCCCGTCTTTTGGCAGTACCTTATCAATTTGTTTGATGACATCGTGCTTAGTGGTACGCGGCAGAGAACGAAACGGCAAACCAGAAACGATGGTGCTAACTCGCTGACTGTCATTGCCAAGCAAATCGCACAAATGTCGGGCATCTCCTTTGAGAATTCGCACTTGGGGAAATTGCCGATGTAAGTAGTCTGCAAGGGAAGCCGATTGCTCTACGGACACTAAACGCTCCGGCGCAATACCCTGTTGCAGTAAAGCCTTCGTCACCACACCGGTTCCGCCTCCCAGTTCCACAACAAGTCCCGACTCTGTGAGCGGCACGAAATGTGCTACCGCCTGCGCGAGTCGTGACGAACTTGCCCAACCCGTGCCCACTGTTCTCGGATTACGCAAAGCTTCACGAACAAATAACATCCACGCCGGCTGGGGATTCTTGCGGGTTTGATTGTCAGGCACGGGCCGTTCTTGAACCGAATCGACGGCCATTCGTGAGGGGCCTGCATCTAACACTCTGGCAACCGATTGGTTAATAAAGGTTTTTGCTTTCAAGAAGTTACGTTGAATCACTCATCTATTTCCTTATCAAAAAATCCGATGTCTTAAAGACATCGGATTTTTTTTGCAGTATATTATTTGTGTTGTTTTTACGGCATCAAACGAGCCTTAAAATACGGCGTTTATAGTTAACCGTACCGGTCGAAAATTCTTAGCTGACTTTTTTGATTAAGCGTGTCTGTTATAACGCTTTAAAAAATGGGTTGTTCCGACCGGCGATATAACCCCGTCCCCGCCACACTTTTCTCAAAAACAGGCTTTTCGACGTGGGTATCAGGTATTTTCTCTGTTAGAAAAACCCACAGATGCGAATATCTCGCGATTAATGAAAAATGAAGAATGAACATTTTAGGCTTTCAGGCTTTCAGGCAAAAGTTTTGCGGAGCAAAAAAAATTTCAATAATACGTTTTTATAATTCATTGATTTTTTCTGAGTCAATTCAACCCTTAATTCGCATCACAGGCCTTTTTGTAACAGCTCATCATTGTTCAGAGCCAATGTATTTTTTGGGCCTTTTTTGGGCCAAGTCGGATGTACTTAAAATCAGTGAAAATACGGGGATTTTCGTATCCACAAAAGAACATGCCGTCTTTGAGCCAATTTTATCTCCACATAAGCCGTCTTTTATGAGAGGCCGTAGCCGGCGGCAAGCGGAGTAATTATTCTAACAGCAAAAGGGATAAAAAGGGTTATCCCCTTTCGTTGTCACCTCAAGTTGTGGCGGATTCATCAAGGTCCTTTTCACGGTGCATTCATTAGTCGCACGAATCAAAGCCGGGGCATATTTTGACGGAAAAGAAGGCGGCAATTCAATTTCGATGTGTATATTATCAACCCGCCCTTTCTCCTTATTCCAATCATTAGACTGGCGCAACCGAATGCCCTCAGTAGAAATATTCCGCGTCTGACAAAAACGCAACACAAAAAAGCCCGCGCACGTCCCTAAACTGCTGAGAAAATACGAAAAGGGGTCTGGGAAAGTTTCCTCTCCACCCACCAGTTTAGCTTGATCGGTATTTACCGTAAAATTCTTAAAATGGGCGTTGACTTTCATGCCATCGCCAAATGTGACAGTCATTTCCATCGTGCAGTTCCTGAGTTAGTATATCAATTGGCTTGTCATATTAGCACAAACGGTTAACATTATTAGGATTGACGCTTCATTTAATATTCAGTTAGTTAGGCACAAAATGCCGGTTCGCCAAGGGCGAGAGTGATGTCAATAAAAGCCCGATTGCGTCAGTTATAATTATCATTTAAACGGACTTTGGTATTTTCATGGCCAGCGAAGCTGGCATAAACCCGCAATTCTAATTATGACATTTGTCATTGATTTTAAAGGATAATTTTTTGTTAGTTAAACAATTAAAAAGTATCCGGCCCAAAATAACCTTACAGACCGGCACTGGGGTGGTGAAAATTATGCGCAAAGCGACGTTTACCTTCGGTCTGCTTTGCTAATGAAAATATAATCAATAACAGATTGTTTGTTAAGTGATTAAAAAATGAGGAATAAAATGGGATCAAGTTTTAACACCCAGATGAACCTGAGTCAAGCACCACCCCTCAACTAGAATTCGTCCACCATCTGAATAAACCCACAAGGGCATTCACTCGCACACAGTCCGCAGCCTTTGCAATAGTCATAATCAAAAACGTAGTGAGAGCCATCGCTTGCCAAATCTTTGGTTTTGAGGACGGCCGAATCCGGGCAGAGCATCCAACAATTATCGCAAGCCAAGCAATTGCCGCAAGAAAAACAGCGTTGGCTTTCCTTGGCAATCAACGGCGCACTTAAGCTGGTGGTGATTTCTTCTTCGCCAACGCGCTGTTCGACTGGGAGAGTTGGCTCACTCGCACGTCCAGCCAATTCATAATAGTGCATGTTCAATTGCCCAAACTCAATCGGCGTGACATCCGCTATTTCCTCTGGGGCCTGTACTTGTAACACACAATCAATGGCCTGAGCGGCGCGTCGCCCATCGCCAACGGCGGCCGTCACTGTGCCGGCATTGGGCCTGACATCGCCACCGGCGTAAAGGCCCAAATGGCCCTCAATTTGTCCCCAATGATCCACCTTCAAATAGGAACGGTTGCCAGCCAACCTCTCTATCCCCGTTGGATCGATGACTTGCCCCACTGCGGGTATGACTTGTTCGACATTCAAAACGGTTTCAGTGCCCTCAAAGGCAACCCGTTTGAGTTTGCCGCTAGGCTGCATGAGTTTTTTCATGTGTACCAATTCGACACCCACCACGCGCTCACCCCGTAAAATCAGCCGGCGGATACCGCGATATTCATGGATAATAACGCCTTCTTCCAAGGCCTCCTGAACTTCACGAGGAATGGCCGGCATCGCTTCTTCAGCGGGAATACCGGGCTTTGGAATGGGCTTATGGGAAATAATATGCACTTCCGGCACACCGGCCCGTTTCATCACCCGCGCCATATCGACAGCGGTATTACCGGCGCCAATAACAGCGACACTCTTAGGCGTGGGAACACTCCCAATGTCTACCCACTTTTTGAGCAATTCAAAGCCGGAGTGTAAATCGCGTGGCACCACGCCATCAATGCTCCATTCCACGCTACGCTGTGCGCCAATTCCCAGAAACACAGCTTGATACTGTTCCTGTAATTCATTCAGGTGCATATCCCGCCCTAAACGAGTGCGCGGTTGAAAAGTGATACCATCCAATGCCAATAACCGTTGAAGTTCGGCATCTAGCACCGAGCGTGGCAAACGATAAGGCGGTAGTGCAGTGCGTAAAGTGCCGCCGGCTTCGGTGTGATCATCAAAGATAATGGCACGATAACCGCGTTTCACCAAATGATAGGCCACCGATAAGCCGGCCGGCCCCGCCCCAACGATAGCGATTTCGGGGGCCAAAGGGTCAACGGGATTGACGGGATAAGCCCAATCTTTAGCGATGGCCTCATCTCCCAAATAACGCTCTACCGCATGAATAGCGATGGCTTCATCATATTGCCCGCGATTACAGGCCGCTTCACAGGGATGTGGGCAAACACGGCCGGTAATGGCCGGTAAGGGATTAACAGAAACGATTGTTTCCCAAGCCATTTTGTAGTGGCCGGCTTGCATATGTGCTAAATACGCTTCTGGATCCTCACCGGCCGGACAGACATGATGACAGGGGGCAATTTGATAAAAATGCTGAGGTTTTCGTGTGCGCCAAGTACCGGTTTTGAAGTTTAAAGAAGTACCGGGTTGTGCATAGCCAGTACGAGTGAGTACAACAGCGGCCATATTTTTCCTCCTAGATGGGAAATAAATGAATCCTGAAAAATGAACAATGAATCTGTTGTTTGTAAATGAGTCATTTTATAAATAATTCAATCACTCACTCGTTTTTAAATTTTCACAGTTTTAAAGTACGTTCCGTATAACGACAAGGATTGAGTTAAAGCCGCTAATATACTCATGAAAAGTTAAAATTAATATATTAATGAGTTACTTGCAAAACTATTTTCGCCAACTTCTGTAAGCGAATGACTTCGTTTAGCGACGAGCCATTTTTGATGAGTTTTGCAAGAGGCTCTCTACCTACAGGGATTGTATATAATAAGGGATTTATAATAACGAATTTATCATTGCAAAAAGCTCTATATTTAATGCATTAGACAGATACCAGCAATCCTTTTTTATAAATCCGTTTTTATAACGAATCCTTGTAGTTATTGCGTTTTTAAAATCCGTTTTTATAACGAATCCTTGTAGTTATTGCGTTTTTAAAATCCGTTTTTATAACGAATCCTTGTAGTTATTGCGTTAAAATCCGTTTTTATAACGAATCCTTGTAGTTATTGCGTTTTTAAAATCCGTTTTTATAACGAATCCTTGTAGTTATTGCGTTAAAATCATTTTTTATAACGAATCCTTGTAGTTATTGCTACAAAAACGGCACAAAAGCTTTTTTAGCGGCCCGCTCATTCATTTCACCGGCAAACCGCGAGACAATATTACACTTCCGATCAACCACTACCGTAAACGGCAATGCCTCAATCCTATTACCAAAAGCTTTTGCTAAAACCGGGGCTTGTTCTGTATCGACTAACAATGGGTAATTAATGCTCACCTCTTTCGCAAAACGTTTGACGGAATCAAGATCATCACGCACAGCGATGCCAATAAACTGCACACCTTGTTCGGCATACTCATTTTGCAATTTGATAAAGGTGGGAATTTATTTAAGACAAGCCCGACACCAAGTTCCCCAAAAATTCACCACCACCACTTTACCATCCCATTGTGCATTATGACGCATTTGCCCGGTTATATCGACAAGACTGAAATCGGGACGACGCTCATTAGGTTTAGGTTCTGGCAATCCGGGCAGCGATACTGGTGTATAGTTATGCCGGTAATATTGATAACCCACAACACCGGCAATAAGAATCAATGCCCAAATTAAAAAGTGAAGATAATTGGATTTCATAACTAGGAATGGTAAATGGCGAATAAGTCATTGGTTCACGCTTTTGCTATTATCTTAAAAGTTTGCCTGTTGTCATTTTCACCGATTATCAAAACGTTCCGTATAACAGGATTCCCTCTCCCTTGAGGCTTAGCTTTACCCACAACTGTTCAAAATTAATCATTAATCATTAATCATTAATCATTAATCATTAATCATTATTTATTATTCTATTAAAACAATCACTTAACTAAACACAAAATTATGTCTAACGATGACAGATTGAGCTAAGGGCGAAAAAACTAACCAACACCAAAAGCGTGTCCACCACTCCCGAATAGAGACGTTACTCCCATGGTGATAAAATATCCGCCAACCAAGAGCCAAATAAACATCGTTAACGCCGCATAAATCGGTTTCATGCCAACCTCTTTGAATTTGGCGAAGTTTGTCGAAAGTCCAAGTGCCGCCATCGCCATTGCCAACATAAAGTTATCGAGTTCGATAATTGTATCAACGACATTTTTTGGCAAGAGCTCAAGTGAATTAAAGCCAGCGACGGCAAGAAATCCAATGGCAAACCAAGGGATAACCAGTTTGGTTGTGCCCTTCTCGCCTTCTGCTGAACTTTTTGTCAAATACCATCCCAATATTAAAAGAAATGGGATTAACAAAATAACTCGTCCCATTTTGATGACAACCGAAGTATCACAAGATGCCATGCCACATGACACGCCAGCACCAACCACATGGGCAACTTCGTGAACGGTGGCACCGACATAAATGCCGTAAGCCGCGAGATCCATATTGGGTAGAAGTCCCGAATTATAAAGGATGGGATATAAAAACATGGAAATGGTGCCAAATAACACGACTGTTGAGACGGCAATGGCACTCTTATGCGCTTCCGCCTTGACAACCGGTTCAGTGGCAAGCACTGCCGCTGCTCCACAAATGGAAGCGCCGGAGGCGGTTAAAAATGAAGTCTGTTTGTCCAGTTTCAGCAACTTGATTGCCACAAAGGAACCAATCAAAAACGTCGATACCACCATAATTAAATCGACAGTTAAACCCGACACGCCAACGGCGAAAATTTGTTGGAAGGTGAGTCTAAACCCATATAAGATAATAGCACCTCTCAAGATGAGTTTAGCGGAAAAGGTAATTCCCGGTGTCCATGACTCTGGGAAATGGCTTTTAAGAAAATTGCCGTAAATCATGCCAAGAACGATGGCAATGATTAGGGTGTGAATTCCCAAGTTTTTGAAAATGGGGAATTGAGCCAAATAAATCGCCGACATGGCGAAAAGTGCGACAAACCACACGCCATTTAACGTGTTTTTCCAGTTTTCTTTAGTAAAAAATGACATGATGATTCCTTTGTGCTTTGGTAATAAAATCACCGAGGGTAAATATACTTTGCACTAGGTGCATTCCTAACAAGTACAACGGATACGCGTTCCGAAACGGATAAATTATAACTTTAAAAACTTATGTATAAGGATGAGGGTGAAACCTGGGGAAAGGAGGGGAAAACCGCCCCAACCCCGAAGGGGCCTCAATGCCATTAAGTTAAGCTTTTCGGTGAGGGCAACCATAAAGGATTGCCCCTACGCGACATGACGATTTGTAGGGGCAATCCCTTGTGGTTGCCCTTAACTTAATGGCATTGGAAGGGGCCTCCAGTGAATACTCATAGTACAACGAATTACGCGGATAAACGAATTGTTATTCATTTCTCATAGTACAACTACACAAGCGCGGATAAACGAATTAGTGAGTCCTAGTGAATAGCCTTAAGAAAACCCTCGTTCTTATACATAAGTTTTTAATTAATTGATTTTTATGGATTTTAGCGGGTAGGCCCCACGTTGGGGATTTATTAAAAATTAATGCTCTTTTATCCGTTTATTTCGCGTATCCGTTGTACTTTTGGGAATGCACCCGGTATCCAAAAGACTCATAGTACAACTAATTACGCGGATAAACGAATTGTTATAAGTTTCAAATCCTAAAAATCCGTTTATTCCTAAAATCCGTTGTACTTGAGCCATTTTTCAGAATCTAACGTTTTTTGTAAATTCGTAAACGACTCTCAACTTGCTTATGACGACTGATAGCGGATTGTATTTCCACCGTTAAGCCCAAGCGACTCAAGCGTTGCTTTAGGTATTCTAAAGCTTGCAAGTTCGCCACCGTGAATTGTATATCAAAACGCCCTTGACGGTAATCAATACGCTTAAGATTAAAACCGGGCGTGCGTGCAAGCGGCGTACTTATTTTGTTTAATAAAACGAGAAAATCATCTTCTTGCGTAGTACGGTTTTGTTGGGCACGTAACGTCTTTAATTTTTGCGCCATTTGTACACGCGGATTGACGATTTTACTCGCTTGTGGAAATGTATCACGATAAATTTTTTCAATCTGCGCGTTCAACGCTTGACGCTGCTGGCTCAGTTGCTGATATTCGGCCCATTGCTTTGCAACAGACAATCCGCCCCATAATATCAATAACGCCGCCGTTAGTCGCCACGGACGCAAATAGGTTGCCACTTTATCTTGAGGCCGATAGCCACCTTGCAATAAATTCAAAGGCTTATTTTCAATCACGCCTTGCGCCAGCCAACCCAACACACCTTGTTCATGCGTTTCGACAGTGACGGGAATGCCCAACGCATGTAACTCAGTCAACGCCGTCGTCGGCTCCGTGCCGCTGAATACCACAATTTGTTGTGGCGGCACATTCTCATGTTCAATCAAAGCCATTTGCAAGGCGGCGCCGAGACAGTCCGATTCAATAGCAAAGCCCGCCTGTGGGCCGGTACGCACTAACACCACTTCATCAAAATATAATACGCCCCAGCCGTCGGCCAGTTTGGGCACGGCCAGAATATCCGGTATTAGCCTCGTTGGCGTGAGGCCTACAGCACTTAATTGTTGCCAATAGCTATCCATTTGGGCACGCGCAATCACGGCAACGGCGATGTCGCCCGATAACGGTTCCCGTTTGCCGAGCGCAAAGTGCAATTTCTCCACATCTTCTGCCAATTGCTCTTCCAACGCGTAGGGCACGGCTTGGACAATTCTTTTCCACTGTTTGCTGGGAATGTCCGCTTGTGTTAATACCACATCGGTGCCGGGAATGAGGACGAGCGGAGGGCGAGGGTGACGCGGAATGGTGTCTAGTGGGACATGTATCGCGCTTTCTACGACATGCCCGGCGGTGTCAAACGTTGCCCAACTGACTTGCTGATTGGCATCACCGTGTAGGCGAATTAATAAGGAAGTACGCATGTTATGGTCATCCAGATAAGTTTTGTCCTAGAAACCTCCAAGGTTTTGAAAACCTTAGAGGTTTAAATCGGGCCACCATTTTTCTGGATGTCTATATATCAAAAGACATGCCTCCTCTCCCTTTAGGCTAATCTTTACCCACAAGTCGGTATGTTATTGAAAATAAGTCAAGTGACTGGTTAATGAATGACTCACTTTTTAGTTAAGTGATTGTTTTAATAGAATAAAAATTAATGATTAATGATTAATGATTAATGATTAATGATTAATGATTAATTTTGGACACTTGTGGGTAAAGGTAAGCCCTTTAGGAGAGGGTTAGGATGAGGAAAGGAAAAATGGCAATACCGCAAAATTCGGCAGAAAGGCCGCTTTTCATCACGAAAAATTAATAACTTAGCCTCGATTACTGCTTTATTTTGCGCTATTGCGAAAAATGTTTACAATTATTCCGTTTTTGCTTCTTCGGTTTTGGTGGTACAACAACTTGAAATGCCTAACAGATGATAGGGAGGGCAATAGCCGATGGCGGCCGTCAAGATCGGTATGACACCAATCGCACCCCACCAACTTTGAAAATAGACACCGGCCCCAATAATAGCTAAACCGGCTATGACTCGAATGATTCTATCAGTCGTACCTAGATTGGCTTTCATCGTCGTCTCCTTGGATAGAGTTGAGGGTTGCACACTTTAATCAAAATTAAAAAATGATGTATATAAATAATGACTTATACTGAAATTTCGGAAAACTCTGTAAGGTATTGATTTTACGTGACCAGACTTTGTGTAAGTCATTTCCATTATCATAAGCCACAAAGTTTTCCGAAGTTTTGAGGACTTATAATGCGAATTAAGAATTAAAAATTAAAAATGAAGAATGAACAAATACTTATAAAATGACTTTCAATAAAGACGTTTTTATAAGTCATTGATTTTTTATGATTCAATTCAATCCTTAATTCGCATTTATACTTAGCAGTGTCACAAATTGAGCAACGCCTTATAACGGTGTACAGTATATAATAAATCAAGTAAGAGTCTCTGAGATATTTTAACATCGGCTTGATGTTCTAAAATAATAAACTAAAATAAAATAAAGTACATCCACCTATTGACGGATTTTAGGTACTATAAATTGTTACAGATACACTTCAACACAGGAGCGTTTTATCATGTCAGATAGAAAGTCTCGTAAACAACGAGGGTTTACCCTAATTGAGCTATTGATTGTGATGGCAATCATTGGCATGTTAGCGGCGTTAGTGGCCCCAAATATTTACAAACAGTTCTTCGGCGCACAACACGATGCGGCGGCAGCGCAAATTAGTAATATTGAAACACGTATAGCGACATATATGCTAGATATGCGTAAATCTCCTTCCAGTTTGGAAGACTTGGTTGAGAATAAGGCGAACAGCCCGGCGTGGGATGGCCCTTATTTGAAAAACAGCCAACTGAAAGATCCTTGGGGTAATCCATACCAATACAGACGCCCGGGGCGTAATAAGCGTGATTATGATCTCTTTTCCTATGGTGCAGATGGTCATGAAGGGGGCGAAGGCAATAATGCCGATATTGTCAATTGGGAGTGATAACAATCCCTCACCCTGGCCCCCGGATTGAAGGAGAGGGGAAACACGTGGGGTGGTGAAAATGATTAATGATTAATGATTAATGATTAATGATTAATGATTAATGATTAATGATTAATGATTAATGATTAATGATTAATGATTTAAATGAGATTTAAATTATTTTTTTTAAATAATTTTACTAAGCGGAATAAAAACGGGATCAGTTTTTGGGCAAAAATAACCTGATTTTCACCACCCCAGGAAACACGACATTTCTCTGTTGCCACAACATACCCTTTTTTTGAGGGAGGGATGCGAATTAGGAATGAAAATTGAAAAATGAAAAATTAACAAAGGCTTATGAAATCACTGTCGGCGTGTTTTATAAGTTGTTGATTTTACATCAGTCAATTTTAGCCTTAATTCGCATAAATATAGATGTTCAGAAAAATAACTTCACTTTATCTGACCCCTTACCCCAAATTCCTTCCCTGAAGGGGGCCAGGGTGAGGCTGAACAGTGAGCGTATTTTTGCATTTATATGCCTTAAGCCGAAAATATTTAGCACGATTTTGTGAATTTATTTTTCGGCAATGTCTATAGATTTGCATAGAATGCGAATTAAGGGTTGAATTAAATATTATGAAATCAATGATTTATAAAAACGTGTCGATTGAAAGTTATTTTATAACTACATTTTTCATTTTTAATTCTTAATTCGCATATAGAGGCGTACTTTTATGATTTATCAAAGCCCCAACCGCAGATGCGTCTCTGGATTTACTTTGCTGGAAATAATTGTTGTCATGGTAATTATTGGCATGGCGGCAGCACTGATTATTCCACGCATCACGAGTGGTCAAGCCAACCTCCTCAAAGCGCAAGTGCGTGAAGCGATGGCGGTGCTGAGATATGCCCGCCGCACCGCCATTGTGGAAGGCAAACAGAAAGTCGCTACTTTTTACGAAGGCAAACAAGAGGCGGCCGGTAAATCGATGACGAGAGCGATGCCCGGACGTTGGGTGAGTCGCGGAGCCACCTTGCAATGGGGCGGCGAAGTCAGCGATGAAGAGGAGGCCGTTTATAAAATCACTTTCTATCCAGAAGGCGGTAGTAGTGGCGGCGAACTCACCTTAACTTATTTGGACTATAAAGCCAAAATCAGCGTCAATCCAATCACGGGCAAAGTTAAGTCAGATATTTTTAATGATGAACAGGAAAACTAAACAAGCCGGTTTTACCTTGCTTGAAGTCCTCGTGGCAATGGCGATAGTCGGTATCGCTTTGGGCACCCTATTTAGTTTATTGGCGGCGAGCAAACGTTTGGCTTTTAAAGCGGTGGATGACATAGAACGGACTGTGTTTTTACGCTCGGCTGTCAACGTTGCCCAAGTGCTTGAAGAGCCAGACTATCCCGAATTCCCTGAACGGTATAAACAAAGTCTGGACTTGAGTACCGATGAACCGTTAGAAAAACCAGAACGTCAAACGCGCCCCATGCGGCTGGCGTTGGAGCCTTACACGCTACGTGACGACGAAAAGGGCTTAGAATTTACCACAGTACGCTTGGTAAAACTAGACACAGCGCGGTAATGAAAAATGAAGAATGAAGAATGAAGAATGAAGAATGAACATTTCAGGCTAAAGTTTCGCTCCGCGAAACTTTAGCCTGAAAAAGACTTATAAAATCACTGTCAATCAAGACGTTTTTATAAGTCATTGATTTTTTAGGATTCAATTCAATCCTTAATTCGCATTGGGTAATGGGTAATTCAGGTAGGTACACTGGCTATATTAATATCTGGAAAAGTTAAGGGCAACCACAAGGGATTGCCCCTACAAACCGTCATGTCGCGTAGGGGCAATCCTTTATGGTTGCCCTCACCGAAAAGCTTAACTTAATGGCATTGGGGCAACGCCCAGGGTATAATAGATAAAAAATCCTGTCATCAAAAATCTTGAAAATCCTGTCATCCAAAATCGTTGGGTACTTGTGACTTTTGTTGTAAAAATGAAATGTCAAGAAAGCGCCTACTTGAGTCTTCAGAGTTTTGCACACAATTTTTTGAGGTAAAGCTGTTTTTATAAAAGGCACAGTAGCACTACTATCAGCCTATTCAAGTTTCTGATTATTCATAATCAGAAACGGTCGCAAAAAATACGCAATACTCCCTATAATATTTAGAGACAATTTTGGCGAGTCTCCGCGCCATGGGAGACAAAGCGTCTGACAATTTTTTTGTGTACTCTTAAAATATAAGTCACTGTTTTATAAGCGTTAAATAAACTTTTTTTCACTTGCAACGGCATATCGTATGATTTAATCGATTAGTCGTTATAATATTAAACCCTATTTTATTCATGGTTAAAACCAAAACACGCGGCTCTAAAGAAGGTCGTTCACGGCCTATTTTCGCCGTTATTTATTAAAAATAAGGTATTGAAGTTATTATCTATCAGAAGTCTTCATTTTAATAAGACTAACAACGCGATTGTTAGAAAATTTACGGGGGTTATATATTTTTAGACTGATGATTTTATAATACCTAAATGACTGTTTTACAATAACAATAACGGGTTGAGCATTATTATAAACACCGAAATTACCCATGATCCACTACCCATGGCCCATTTTTCATTGCAACTTAAAAAGCCGATTTTAATAATAAAGTCGGAATTTTTGCCGGAAACATTTTTCATTTTTAATTATTAGCCACTACCCATTTTCATGCTTACCCATTTTTCATTTTTCATTTTTCATTTTTCATTATTACCCACTGCCCATTTTTCATTTTTCATTTTTCATTTGCCTAATGACTCGTCTCCCACAATCCGGTTTTACCCTGCTAGAGCTATTGATAGCACTCACTTTATCGACACTCGTCATGTTGATGCTGGCAATGGGTATGAATACCGTACTCAAAGAGTGGACACGCTCTAGCAATGTTCTTGATGAAAGCATAGACAAGGTACTGGTTTTATTGCAGATTGAACGGTCGCTAGAAGGGGCCTTTCCGCATACCTACAAAGACCGTGAAGAAAATAAAACCTACATTTTTTTTGAAGGGGAAGAAGATCAGTTAGCTTGGGTATCGACAGTCTCACCCGGACAACAACCCGGCCTCACCGTTTGGCAACTGTTGCCCAGCGATGAAGAAACCGGGGTAGAAATCCGCGTGTTGCCCGCCTTTGCTGGTGATCCTACCGAGCGGTTAGAAGAACAAGCGACGGCCGTCACCGCGTTGGAAGGTTATAAGGCCTATTTTGAATACTTATATGTCGATGAAAAAATTGAACAAGAGACTGAATGGCTAAAAGAATGGTCAGCCAAAAAACTACGAGGATTGCCCCATGCCGTGCGTGTGCGTTTAGAAAGCGACGCTGATGAGATTGCCGGAGACTCTCTGGAAATTATCGCAGTGATTCGGGCACGTCGGCATAAAACGATTCGTTTTACTAAACCTCAGTGATCAGTTTTCAGTTTTCAGTGATCAGTTTTCAGTGATCACTTATACTCAGCACGGGCATAGTTTGCACGTTTTTCATTCAGAACTTATTGAATTTAATACGATTTATCGCATAGCGAGAACCGAAGGTGAGTCCAAATAACTACAAGGATTGAGTATAAGCAAGGATGGATTTATCCGCAGTTTTATCCCAATCCTTGTTGTTTGTAAGGCCGTACTTTAATTTGAAAACATTCAAAGTATTTTATGGCCCCCAAACCAGCGCCAATACCCATACAAAATTAATGGTCAAAATGACTCCAAATAACTACAAGGATTGAATATAAGCAGGGTTATGGCCCCCAAACCAGCGCCAATACCCATACAAAATTCATGGTCAAACTGATTCCTAATAACGACAAGGATTGAGTATAAGCAGGGATGGATTTATCCGCAGGTTTATCCCAATCCTTGTGGTTTGTAAGGCCGTACTCTAATTTGAAAATTTCCAAACGGTTTTATGGCCCCCTTATGGCCCCCAAACCAGCGCCAATACCCATACAAAATTCATGGTCAAACTGATTCCTAATAACGACAAGGATTGAGTATAAGCAGGGATGGATTTATCCGCAGTTTTATCCCAATCCTTGTGGTTTGTAAGGCCGTACTCTAATTTGAAAACTTCCAAATGGTTTTATGGCCCCCAAACCAGTGCCAATACCCATACAAAATTCATGGTCAAAATGACTCCAAATAACTACAAGGATTGGATAATGCCGCGGATTTATCCTTGTTTATACCCACTCCTTGTGGTTTGTAAGGCCGTACTCTAATTTGAAAACTTCCAAATGGTTTTATGGCCCCCAAACCAGCGCCAATACCCATACAAAATTCATGGTCAAAATGACTCCAAATAACTACAAGGATTGGATAATGCCGCGGATTTATCCTTGTTTATACCCAATCCTTGTCGTGTCAAGTAACGATCATTTTCACCCTGAAAGAAGTACGTTCCGTATATCTCATCACACGGTTCGGTTCCAACCCTGAGATGTAAGTGATCACTGAACACTGATCACTGAACACTGAATTTCAAATATTTTCCCACGAATCGTAGTAGAAGTCCTCAGTAATACTCGCTATCATTTTTTGATACATTTCAATCTGGCGCACTTGCTCTACCATATCCTCTGAATCGCTATTTGCTTCTATCAATTCAACCCCGACATTAAAGCGTTTTCCATTTTGCCGACACCAAACTACTCTCCCGGCGAGTTCAGTGGGTTGCTCAACCAGCACACGGAGACGAATAATTGTGTTTGGTTTCCAACAAATATCAGATTGAAATGCCACTCCCCCCAAACTCACATCATTCAAATGCAGCTGGCGATGTACAGATTCAGTCTCTTGCCAAACTTCAAGCGGGACGTGAGAGGGATGTCGGGTAAATTGTCTTTGTTCAAGCTGTTTTCTTTCAGACATGAAGTAGCCTTCCTCATTTATTATAGAGTCCGCAAGAACGCCAAGAACGCCAATATCGTAACGAGGAGTTTTGTCCAAAAAATCGTCACTAAAACAACGCTTTACGGTTAAAATCGGGCGCTTAACTTTTCTGGACATCTATAGCACAGTTTCTTTTGAGAGTTATCAAAAAAATTCGGTACAGAACTTCGAGGTTTGGTCAACCTCGAGGAACTTTAGTTTTTCAGATAAATATTTTGGTTAAAAACTTCTGAAGGAAGGCAAATTGAAGAGGTTCGCCCTAATGGTGGCTCAAAACGGAAGATTCATGAGCGTTTGTAGTAGTCGCTTTAGCGACTATGACTTTGGCCGGCATTTTCCCGTTTTCGTTACTTCTCGTTCTGAAAATTGTGACGATCACTCCGTAAACGACGAGAACGAAGAGAACGAAGTAAACTAATGAAAAGCTAATCAATAAGTTATTAAATGAAAAATGAAAAATACTAAGGTGTCAAACATAAGCGGTTTTTTTGAGGGCCAGGTTAGCGAATTGATTTTATTGATGGCCCTTGATATTAAAAACTTCCTACTTGGACAAGTGGGACACATCCACAAAAAAAAGTGCTAATTCTGTATTAATTTTATCACAGATATATTCACCTATATTCATGGTGGATAAAATTCGGGGAAGATGGCAGTCTAACACACACTGCCATTAAGTTAAGCAACAAAACACCTACAAAAAGTATCAATAATGAAGCACGACAGAGGGCCATAACTTAATTTGAAAACCTCCAACGTCGGCAAAAGTTTCGCGGAGCGAAACTTTTTACCACCCAAAAATCCGATTTTTCCAAAAAATCGGTTTTTGATTTCTTTGGTATTAACCCTTTTTTTTAGGGAAAATTCCGCTTTCCGGCACTAGTTGCAATTGAGGCGATAAATCGCCTACTACAAACGGGCCTTTTCTTTAACTTAATGGCATTGAGTCTAACACACCTCTACTGATTTGTAGGGACTGCTCGGCTCTCAAACTCAAACAGAGCGAAACGAGATAAAAAACGCTATGACGGTGTGCAGTATATATGCAATCCTTTCCGTTATTGCTTTTTGGAAAAAATGGAACATCAAGTGATACTGATGAAGAATGACAAGTCCAAACCTAAAGGTTTGGACTCCACTGTCGAAAAACACTGTCGGAAACTCATGCTATTTTTTTTCCTTCTCCGATAGCTGGCACCGTTGCCATCTCTGCCAACACTTCGGCAATATGGTAAACCTTCACCGGACTCTTTAAGCGTTTTAAGCGCCCGGCGATATTCAGCAAACAGCCCATGTCTGGGCTAAGTAAAACTTCGGCCTTGGTGGCTTGGATGTTGTCCACTTTGTCGGATACCATTCGGGCCGAAATGTCGGGATATTTAACGCAAAACGTTCCGCCAAATCCACAGCAAACATTGGTTTCTTTCATTTCGGTTAGTTTGAGGCCTTGCACACTATTTAATAATTGCCGAGGTTGCGCCTCAATCCCCAATTCTCGCAAACCAGAGCAAGCATCGTGATAGGTGACGGTTTGTTCAAACTGGGCCTCTACTTCTGTCATGCCGCAAACATCGGTTAAAAAGCTCACCAATTCATAACAACGGTTTGCAAATGCTTGCGCCTTCGTTTGCCATCGAAGTTCCGAAGGAAATAATTGCGGATAGTGCTGTTTAAGCATCCCGGCACAGGAGCCGGAGGGCGCGACGATATAGTCAAATTCTTCAAAAGTATCAATGACTTGTTTCGCAATGGCGCGGCTATTGGCTAAATCGCCGTTGTTATAGGCAGGTTGTCCACAACAAGTTTGGGCGGTGGGTACTTCGACTTGGCAGCCGGCTTTTTCTAGCAGTTTGATAGCGGCAAAGCCGACGTTGGGGCGGAATAAGTCAACTAAACAGGTGACGAAGAGGCCGACACGGTGGGAGTGGGAGTGGGTTGATTCTGTTGGCATAAATTTTGTATGATTAGTGACAATTTGGTGAAATTGTCTATAGTATAAATAGACAGTCCTGTAATTGGACTGACTGTGCGAGATATCAAACTGATTAAATGCGAATTGCAAATTGCAATTTCTTGCAAATTGAAAATTTGTAATTGGTAATTAGCCATTCGCAATTTTTGAAAGTACGAAAAGCCCCAACGGGGCGATATTAATATAGCCTGGGGCATCGCCCTAGGAAATCCAAAAGAAGGGAACAAACTTTTTTAGAAACAAAAATACGAAAAGCCCCAACGGGGCGATATTAATATAGCCTGTGTATCTACCAGGAAATCCAATTTTCATTTTTCATTTTAAATTTTTCATTAATTAGCTAACGAGGAGATTGTAATATGAACTTACGCCACTTACGCCTTTTCTATACCTTGCCCTTTGCTGTCTTTGTTGTCACCATGACGGGGTGCGATGACGATGATGTTGATGATATTTTGGATGGTAGTATCATTCCAGATGTCACGCTCAGTGAAGAAGTGATTGATGTCAATGAGCCGTTGGAGACTGTGTCTGTTAATGGGAGTAAAACCTTGACATTGGATGTTGGTGTTGGCAGTGGGGCCTTTCATTATCCTGATGACTCTATTGATGAGTTTTATACTATTACTGATAGAGGCCCCAGTATTGCTTGTGACGAGAGCGCAGAAGTGCTTGGGGTTGAGAATTTATGCCTGGATGAGAATGGCGCGGTGGATGAAAATGGCAAAATATTCCCGATGACGAATTTTACGCCAACCATTTACAAGTTCAATATCAATACCGGTGGCTTAATCGGAAAAAAGGTTGGTTATAATGTCATACAAACCATCAAACTCTTGGATCAGGATGAGAATCCCATTAGTGGGCTGCCGAATCCGTTGGAAGCGACGACGACGGAAACTCCCTATAACAAAAATGGCAATAAACTGGAGTTTGATCCAGAAGGCGTGGATCCAGAGGCCATTATTAGGTTGTCCAATGGGACTTTCTGGATAGCGGAAGAGTATGCCCCTAGTTTGATTCATGTTGCTGCGAATGGACGCATTCTTGAGCGTGTTGTGCCGAATGGCGTAGGAAAGGATTTAGCGGCGGCGAATTATCGGGTTATTGAAGCCTTACCCAATATCTTGACAAAACGGCGGCTGAATCGTGGTATTGAATCGCTTGCTGTCAGTCCTGATGAGCAGTTTTTGTATTTCATCATGCAAAGCCCTTTGGCTAATCCAAATGATGATGCTTACAAAAACTCTCGTTATGTCCGTTTGTTCAAATTGAGTCTCCACCTTGGTGACTTGGACAGCGTGGTGGGTGAGTATGTGTATATTATGGATGAGCCCCAAACCTTTACGGCTGATAACACGACCAAGCAAAGCGATGTCAAAATCAGTGAAATGGTCGCTTTGGATACCGATAAACTGGTTATTCTGGAGCGTGTTATTAGACATACTAAGTTGTATCGGGTTTCAACCTTGGACGATGCGACTAATATTCTCGGCACCGAGTGGGATATTGAGGCGCTTGAACCGTCATCTCCCGCGTTAGAAACGCTGTCAAATTTGGCCTCCATCGGCATCATCGCGCTAGGCAAAACACAAGTCTTTGATTCGAGGCGTGAAATATCGGATTTGGATTCTCAAATTGAGGGATTAGCGTTGCTGAATAGTGAATATGTGGCGTTTATCAATGACAACGACTTTAGCAAAGAGAACACTACAACGCGCATTACGGTTGCCCCAATCGCTAAGCAATTGAATCAGTAGGCTTTTTAAAAATGTTCCCGCCTTTTCACCCTCACCTCGGCGCTGCATCCTCGCTTCGCTCTCCCTCAAGAAAGAAGGGTCATTAATAATTAATTGTTAATTGTTAATTGTTAATTACCCTTACTCCTGCCTTTTCCCACAAATCTTTGCTGATGTAGTTGGAGTCCAAGATTTATCTTGGAAATAATTAATACTTCCGCCAGTTGTCTAAAAGCTAAAGTACGTATCAGGGCACTGTACCTATTTTGGGGAAATTAATTTTTCTTCGATCCTTGTTTCTTTTCACTGCTTCGACGGGGTGGTGTTACAAGCTGATGAAAATGCTGCGCAAAACGTTTTAGCAAGACTTCACTTTCCTACGATAGATCGTTGGACACCTTGGCAAAAGGTCAAATCCATCTTGCTAAAACTTCCTTGCGCGACTACGGTTGGGACTGCTCAACCAAGACTCTAGTTGCAATTCTTAGGAATTATCAACAGAGAGCGAATTACATATTCATAGTTTTGAGTATATTTTTAGGAACAGAGAGGGAAGAGGGGTGGATGAAATTAATGGTAGCATCACTCATCATTAAATGGTAGGATGAAGTTTGTCGTTTTAGTTTATAGTTTTTATTAACAGCAAACGTATCAACGAAAATGAGTGACTTTTCTGGTTTTCAGCATATAAGGAGATTTTAATATGATTGGTGAATCCCATGATATACCGATTCATTTATGTTAACAAAAGTTAACAATAGCACTCTAATGAGTGGGTGAATCTACCAAAGGCTACCGAAAATTATCAATAGCCGCTTTATACAATCTGAATTCGCTTGGGGAAAAGCAAATTGATAGATTGTAAGTCTCAGGTTTTACCAGTACGACTATTGAGTACTGAACCTTATGCCTGCCGCTTTCTAACAAAAAATCGTTTAAAAAAAACACCCCTCAATGTCAATTATTTTTTGAGGAGTGAGCTATTTCTTATTAAGATTTGTTAGAAACTATTAATAAATAGTTTACTATAACTCAACCTCGCGAGTTTCCACAGTACCGGAACTTGATTCAAACTTTGCATCACAACGATTCTAAATTCCAACGCATGTACAGTGAATACCATGCGCTGGACAACAAAATCCGTGACATTGAGCAGAACGTTGAGCCGGTTTCGGATAGGTACGCTGAAACCTTAAAGAAAAAGCGGGTTTTTTTGAAAGATCGGATTTATGCGACGCTTCAAGCGCATGGTGTTTAACCGGCGGGCAAACTCGCATACCTGATAGCACGTCAATTTTCCCCATTAGATAGGACAAAGATAATAAATGAAACGCTGTTTTTTTGTTAGGTGGGTTCGCTCGATAGCGTTACCCACCTTCTTATGACACTCAATCGCACAATCCAGTCCTTGGACAACACACTTTTGGCACTCAGCCATTCCCGCCAATTTTTTCCATCCCGTTTTCCCTCTTTACATATCTATTAACGACTCTTACTTTAAAACGCCAAAACCACAAAAAGCGGCTCTGGTTATGTCTAAGGGGCAAGCTCCCTTGGGTGATAAACCATCTATCACCTTTAATTATATATAATTTGTCGTTTTGGTGTTTAATGCTAACTGCGCGAAGTTTCAACATCGCTTTTTCATTATCAATTTTCATTTTTCAGTTAGAAATTTAAGTGGAATAAAGCGACATGCGGCCTTTTGATGACGAAACTCCCAAAAGCAATCTTGCCACAAGCGGCCGTTTGACGACAACTTCATTTCTAGCGATTCTTGCACGAAAGCCTTGTGCTGCGACTGGGTACAAAGCCTTGTGTTCTAACTGGGTTCCTAGAAGGCTCGCTAAGAGCGTGTTTGAAAAGTCCAAAACTCAATCACTTATAAAGTAGCCTATTGTTTATAAAACAATGAGTTAGGTCGTGTTTTAAAACACGCTCTAAGAACTCCAACTCATTCTGCTTGAACGCGGAACAATTTAACACAACAAATGTCGTATGGTATGCAATAAATTAACAAATCCGTTTATTCCCAAAATTCGTTGTACTTTCAGTCTATTTAATTGGAAGGAGTACAATAGATGAAATTTTTTCCGGCCGTCACGCCGCCGACTGATTTAACAACGCCAGCGTGGTGGTTTGTTTTTCGTCAAGACAAATTATTAGTTTGTCAGATAGATACAAATATTAATATACCCATCTGGGCCGATTTTGCACAAGCCGGGCTGACTCCTATTAGACAACATTACTTGGGCAGCTTTAACGAAAATCCTTGTTATACCGTTGAGGTGGCGGCCTCCACGGCGGCTCCAAGCGGCATGAGATTTCAAAGCTTACGTGCCTTGTTGCCAGAATTATCTGATGAGCTGTTTGCGCTCAGTGGACGTGCTTTACAAATCATCAATTGGGACAAAAATCATCAGTTTTGTGGACGTTGCTCCGCAACCATGAAACAGAGCGAGCATGAAAGAGCAAAACGTTGCCCAGTTTGTGGATTAGTCAACTATCCACGCATAGCACCGGCGATAATTGTGTTGATAACACGAGGACAACAACTCTTGTTATCCCGTGCCAGACACTTTAAGCCGGGCATGTACAGCGTACAGGCGGGATTTGTTGAAGTGGGCGAAACCTTAGAAGAAACCGTCAGACGTGAAATCAGAGAAGAAGTCGGAATAGAGATAAAAAACCTTCGCTACTTTGGCAGCCAACCTTGGCCGTTTCCGAATTCCTTGATGATTGCCTTTCTCGCCGAATATGCCAGCGGAGAACTTAATGTGAAT
>NBMI01000162.1 GCA_002085445.1 Candidatus Parabeggiatoa sp. nov. 2 | reverse complement strand
ATCAACAACTTGAGAAAGTATATTCTCCCCTAATCCAACTGGGGGCAGTCTGCTTTAGCAGACTTTAGCTTTTAGCCTGGGGATTTATCCCCAGGCGATACTTGGCACTAACCATCGAAAATGGAAAAAAGCGCAGTTTGTGACGGTGCGAAGTATAATTTGAAATCCCCGGTTCTAAAGCTTTATCGGTCAAGTAAATGAGCATATTTTTAAAAGGGTAAATCTGGAATAAAAAAACCATAAGGCCAATTCATCAGGCATCCTTCTTCATCAAAGGTAGTGGCCGAAACCTTTGTGCCACCCTTTTCTTGATCAGGTTCAAAGAGTATCACCTGTACATCATTGGCTTCGATTTTTCCAAGTCCAACTAATTGTCCAATACGATTCACAATCGCTTCGCTATGTGTCTCTACCAGTAAGCGCGGAGTCAGTTTTGACTCTGTTGGATGATTTTCGATTTTAGCTATATTGGCAAAAACATCGGCCAGTTGGGCTTGAAGTGTTGGATGAAGATGCAATTCTGGCTGTTCAATCGCAATGATTGAAGGATAATTCTTGAAACGATCCCACATACTGTGCTGAACGACAGACCAAAGTTTGATAATAACGGGTAATGCTTGTGAGTAGCCAAAACCGACATCGGCTAAATTTTTTAATGAAGCATTATCTGGTGTCACCATAACCGCTAAATGGGTACCTTGATTTTTGATAGAGACTTCAAGCCCAAAATGTGTTTTTAACCAGTCATCCAAATCTGTCTTTTGGTTTGGAGAAAGAGAATCAAGATACATCGGTAAATTTTCACCACGAAAGTCGATTTCCGCAACGGAAATGTCCTGTACGCGATAATATCGGTCGGCAACCGCACGTAATGGCCCGATATATTGGATTTTATGGGCAAAATCCACAATTTTGTGATCAGCAAATGATAATAGAAGTGGGACATGACACGCAAAGCTGATATCACGAATCAGTTGGATATTCTCATTGCTTTCTGTCAATTTTGAAATATTCTGTTTCCACGTTTTAGATGAATTTTTGATCTGTTGAAGTGACTTCAGAAAATTTTGATGATCAATACCGAGCTCAAACAGCATTTTGAAAACAGAACTGGGATCGGTTTTTTTATAGTATAAATGCGCTAGCAGCTTGACCAGTTTTAGCCCATACTCGCTGAAAATATCACTGTTTTTTTCAAACATTATTGGGATAAAATGAGTCGTTTGCTTTATCTGTAATGGTTTCAATTCATTGATAAAAGAACGTGTGTTAACATCGAAGCGTGTTATTTGCCCTAATTCATCAAATAGCAAAATAGCCTCGTCGGCTCCTAAACGGAGAGTCAGTTTAGAGATTGTGGTTTGTGTTTCGTTATTTTGACGAGGCGTTAATTCAATTTCAATGTAAAATTCACCAGCACCATCACCTAATAAAAAGCCCAATTCACGCGGGTGGAAACCAAGTTCGTCTGCACTTTTATTGGATAAAGTAAAGTTAAATCCAAAAGAAATGGCTTGTGCAGAATCACGCAAGGCTTCTTTAATGGTGCCAAAATCGACATAACCCTTCTGCCCATACCACAGTATTGGGTTATCAGTTGGTGTTTCAACACTTTGCCGCAAAAGTGGAAACACGCGCAAAAACGTACTTTTGCCGGTACTATTGGCACCAACTAAAATTGTCAGTGGTTTGATAGGAATATCTCCACTGTCAACTAAACATCTGAGATTTTTGACTCTGATTGAATCCATATTCAAATTAACAGGGTTAGTTTTTTAATAATAATATGTTACTCGCATCCATTTGCTATTTCAATTTCCGCCGCCGTCAACCCATACAACTGATAAACCCATTCATCAATTTGCTTATCCGTCGCGTCAATCCGCCGTTTCAAAAGCGTTTTGGTTTGTGGTTCATTTTCGGCGGCGAGTTGTTTGTTGAGGCTGAGTATTTGTTCAACAAGTTGCACTATTTTATCATGGTTTGCTTTGTCGCTTGGGTTATCGAAGTCAATTGTGCGAATGGGCAATTGTTGTACATACATCGGTTTATATTCAAAATAGCCACCTTGTTTTGTTGAGGCTATCGAATGTAGTACAAAATCTAATACTTGAGAATTTAATAAGCCGAGTAAGTATAAATCATCGGTTTTGATAATTGAGGTTTTATCGTTTGAATAAAAACCCTGTTCGTCAAAAGTGTATGAGGCCTTTTGTACTATGGCGGGAATAATAATCTTTGGTTTTTCAAAGGCTTCATAGTAATCGCAAGCCCGCAGTTCCCACCAATATTCACCCTTGTCATAGCGTTTTTGGGCTCTTTCCGAATAGGGTTTTAAATGTGCTGCGATACTTGGATAATGTTGTACTAGCCATGCCCACGCATTTTTGCTTGCCTTTGAATGTAAGTTTGTCCATCCTTTGGGGATGCAAATCAAGTAACGCTGCACGAAAAGCGGCTGATAACGTTTAATATCTCTGCCCTGCAAAAACGGTTTGATCAATTCCTCGCTTTTCTGATCTTCAGCAATCAATTTATCCCGTGTTTGGGCATCAATGACGAAAGCCTCGTTAAGCCCTGTTTTAATGCCATAGAATAATTTTCTGTTGACATATTGATTTAATGGTACACCCATTTGATGCAATTTATCTAATAAGGCTTGTGTTTTGTTATCAACAAGCACCCAGCCTTTCTCCTCTAACGCGCTTTGTTCAACAGCGTAACTTTGTTCGGTTGTGTATGTTTTAAGATCAGAGAAGTCTAAGGTTTTGATTTGGGTGACTTGAAAAGTCGTTTGAGCTGTACTTTTTTGAATGCCCAATATACAGGGATAAGTCGTGGCTTTTTGAAAAACGGGTAAATCGCCAAAATCGCTGATTTCGGTTAACTGTTGTTGTTTCAGGTATTGACGTAAGGGTTTGCCATAATGGGCTCGCATCCATTTGTTGGCGACGATGATGCTAAATCGTCCATTATCACGTAGTAATGAGAGGCCTTTTTCTATGAAATAGACATATAAGTCAGCGACGCCATGGTAGGTATGGTAATGCTGTTGAAAATAGGATTTCCAATCGCTTAATAATTCTTGACGCACATAGGGCGGATTCCCAATCACGGCATCAAAGCCACCGGCTTTCAAAATCGGGGCAAATTCTGTTTCCCAATCAAAGGCGTTAATCCGATAGAGTGTTTCTTCATCTAATAAACCGAGTTGTTGGCCTTGATAAAAATCATTACTTATCAATGAGTTACCACATTTGATATTGTTATCTAAGTCGGGTAAAACCCGTTCTTTCCATAATGTTAATTGGGGAAAAAGGTTTTGTTCATTTTCTAAGACTTTGAGGAGGAGCGAGAGTTTGGTGACTTCGACGGCTTGGGGATCGATATCGACACCGTAAAGGTTGTTTAATAAAATGCGTTTGCGTTCATTCAGTGTGAGTTGCCATGCGCCGCCGCTGATTTGATAAAGACGGGGATTTTTACCGGAAGCCCATTTTACCGGATTTTTTTGATAGTGTTCATTGTGCCAGTCTAATAGGAATTGGTAAGCGCCGAGTAAAAACGAGCCGGATCCGCATGCAGGGTCTAAAATTTTTAAGTGGCTGATTTTATTAAGTTTTTGATTGTGAACTAAGGGCCCGATGGTTTGTTTGACGATGTAGTCAACAATATAGGTGGGTGTGTAGTAAACGCCACCGGCTTTTTTGACTTCTGTTTTTTGTTCTACAACGGCGCGATGGGCTGGTGTGAGGCGAATGACTTGGCCCAAAAACTGTTCATAGACTTGTCCTAAAATGTCGGCGGGCAGCACGGAAAATTCATAAGGACTATCAGGATAGTAGAGGTTTTTGAGAATGTCTTTGAGGATTTTGTCATCAATAACCAGTGAGGGCGTTAGCGTATCTGGATCATCGCGCCCTTTTTCTGCTTTGAAATGGAACAGGCCTGAATTATAACGCTCGTCGGCTTCTTGAAAGTGTTGAAAGAGTCGGGTATAGATTTTCGGGCCGTTTTGTAAACCGAGTAATCGTCCGTAGTCTTCGATACCGCGATCTTCGCAAATGCGTAAAAAAATAATACGATCAATGGTTTGTTGAACAGCAAAGTTGAGTTGGCGCGAGCTTAAAACGGGATTACGCAGGGCAATGTTACGGGCGAGCATATCGCGCCAGCGTTCAATTTCTGTTAAAAAGGCCGTATCAACTTCGGCGGTGCCTTTTTTATGGGTTTTGGAATCAATGTATTTATCAAAGGCCCCTTTTAAAATCGCTTCGCGGGAGAAAATGCCGACTAGTTCTTCCCACTTTTCCAGGTAATCCGTATATTTCAAGTAGAAAATACGGGCGGTGGCAGCCTTATCCGTTTTCGCCGGTTTGAAGCGGCAGTCGTAGACGGAAAATTCTGCAAAATTCGTCAAAATGCTCAATGGCAATTTGGCACTCCAGCCATAACGGCGCACTTGAAATGCCGCTTCGGCATTGTTTTTGATCAGAATCGCTGGCTTTTTCGCTTCTAAAAAGAATTTTCGCAGCCCGCCAATTCTAAAACTATAATCAGGCGCTTTGGTAGCACGGCCGATTTTGAGCGCGTCTTCATGCAGCACATCTTTATAGGCTTGGGCATAGCCTTGTTCATTGGCAACATCCCAGCCTAAGGCTATAAAAAACGGATCGATAAATTCGCGGCGCGTTTGAGTTTCGTTATAAGTGCTTTGTTGGTAAGTTTCGAAGTGACTGGTAAAGCGTTCGACTAAGGATTGGATTTGTTGGGTAGGCATAAATTTTTTCCAATTGCTGCATAACAATACCTTCGCCATATTAAAAATCAGAAATACTGAGAAACTATCAATTTTTAACAGATTTATTTTATTAATAAATAAAAATAACCTTTTTTCAAAAATTGCCTAAATATTGCATCAATTTAAAATTAAATTGGCGAAGGTATTAGCATAATTCACTCTATAGTTAGAGCATATTTAAATCCCTCAAGTGTCTTATTGTGATCGTAAATGATAAAACGAGGATCACTTTTGGGAAGTAAAACACGTCCACATTCAACAGCTATAGAGACGGGAATAGCAGGAAAAAGATGAATTTCAACATCACTACCATGACGTTCTCTAATTAAAGCCAACAATTGATGAAACTCTGTTTGAAAAAGAGAAAGTTGTGCCTTACATTTCAAAAAATCTCTGTTGGGATTTTTTATAGTGATTTTATAGACAGGGCAATCTTTAATCACTTTTTCAATTTCAGATTGATGGATTTCTCCACTTAGAGAAAGATTCAGCACAACTTTTTTAGCCTCACTATCGTCTGGTGTGATAACTTGATAGTGAAAATCTAACTCCTTCTGTTCTTGCCATGTCCAACTATCAGTATCTCTGTGCTTTTGATACACATCTACTGATATTATGTCACCCATTTCCGCGCCTAAACAAATCAGCAAGGGTATGGGTGCTAATGCAAATATTGACAAATGTTCAGGAGGTTCTTTATTCAATCCAGAACGAAATATCTGTTGTACGTGTTCTCTGATCTCTTTTTTAGCCATTTCCCAAAAATTGGGATCATCTTCCTTAACAGAAAGACGTGTTAAATCAATCTCATAATCATCACCACTTGGATATCTGTTTGGAATAATGGCCTCACACGCTTGCAGAAAATTACAGAGTCCTTTTCTCGTATTGATATTGGTACAAAATTTAAGAAGGTGTGTTTTACGAGACGGATGAATGCCGGTTAGTAACTCAATTCTGTCTTCGTGTTCTTTTTTAAAAGCTTTAAGAAGTTCAACCGGATGACCTTCAACATCTTCTTTGTCAATTAGACGATGATGAGTATCGCATAATAACATCAGGTTATCAAACTCACGACTGAGTTGATCTGATAAAATAGGGTATCCCCGTGGACCATCAGGATTATCAGCAATAATATGGGCGATGTAACTACGATTCATATAAGTGCCTGTAATCCTATCTCGATAGAGATATTCATTACATCCTTTATATTCACACCGCCCACCTGCTCTTAACCAAAGTTTTAACTTCACTTTTGGAGGAATGTTGGTTTTTGACATTTTTCTCACTCAGGTAAAGGAAAATATCTTCCAAATTGTTTTTGAAGCTTTTGACACGCTTCGTGAGGCTCAGGCTCATATTCAGTTTCCTGCAAGGTTTCTGATAACCTTTCCAATTTCTTATGAAAGTGTGTCATCTGATTATCAGTCATTTTTTCAAATAGATCACAATAAGGTGCTACTGGTAAGTCTACACAAAGCCGTTGTGTCCATTCTCCAGCATCGGAATAGACATTTCTAAATTGCCCAATTAAAGTATTGACAAACACCTTCAAGGCACTTGCATCATCATAAGTGACTTTACCGAAAACATCTACTGATTGAATGACATTAAACCAATGATAAGCAGCAACCGTGATGCCTATACCAATCGGTGCGGCTTTACCAGATGCCGTTTCTGAAAATTGAACATCTTTCCAACGTTTGAGGTAACGAATAACCCTTCTAAATTGTTCCCTGTCTTCTGTTTCACCAAACTGGTTTTTAACCAGTTCAATAAGTTTTTGGGGTTCAGACTGTTCCCAAATTCGCTCTTCGTAACGAGAGTGGAGTTTACCTTTAGCAAGGTACAATGGGCCGCCTTCATAATCAGGTTCAGAGTAAATTGCCAAATCAACATGATAAATTGGTTCATCATGGCGTTGATAAAAAACGGTAACACAAGGTCTTCTACACTCAACTCTTTGAGTATGCCCATATAACGCATCATATACCCATTGTTTCACTTCGACTGGATCAAAATAATCTTCTTTTGAAATGTGAAACTTTAAACCCACATCGATATCGTAATCACCCTCTAATGGCTGAATGCCGGTTCCCATAGCGTAACTGCCTTGATTAAAGAAATCAAAAGTTGGGATAGGTTCGTTCTTATCTTGAAAAAACGTTTTCAGCCTCAAACGGAGTTTATCAAGAACAATGTCTCGTTTTTCTCTGAGTATACTGTTTTCATCAAGATTGTTAAGTTTAATTGTTTCATGAAACTGCCTAAAATAGGTTTGGAGTATTGCCATTTATTTCTCCTTTTTCCAAATGGGTTAGTCAAAAAAACCTCGTTTTTTAGGTCAAAACGTTGGAAGTCATTTTATAATGAACTTGGGAATAATTCAAAATAAAAAGTAAAGTTAATTTTTTTTAAGGATTGTGAATAAGTTTTCAACCCCAAAAACTTTTTTTTAGCTGAATCCTATCTCATTGTTTTTACCCGCCAAGGCCGTTAATGCGTCAAAATAGGATGACGCGCTTTGTCCAAAAAAGTCCGCCTGTTTTTCTGATTCAGACAAGAGGGATTGGAGTAGATCGTAAATCACCTCTTCCAAATGAGCGATCTGTTTCATTTGGTTATCAGCAGCTTTGGCATTTTTGTGCAAGGTTGCAACAGCCGATGCCCAATAAAGATCAGAAAAAAGATGACCTTCTTTACGCATCCCATTTACACCAGCTTTCTTTTTGAGAATGCACCCAATAATCTTGTCCGTCACGACATAGATTTTGCCTTCATGTTCTTTCAGCAGACTATTCTCGCCTTGTTGAAGACAGTCGATAATCGGCTTTTTGCCTTCATGTTCTTTCAGCAGACTATTCTCGCCTTGTTGAAGATAGTCGATAATCGGCTTAATAACATGAGTCAAATCAATCTTGCCATGATTTATACGGCTTTCCTCAATTTGAGCCATTGTTTTTCTCTTCTCCTGTTTTAGGGGATTAACTAAAAACACCGTTTATATCGCTTAATGTTCCAAAAAATATGACTTGAGCTTCTCATAAAAAAACTTCAGGAGAAACCTTAAAACGCTTGCTCAGAATACGGATTTGTCGCGCATTTAATTCGCTTTTCCCGTTTATGATTTCTAACACGTTATCAACAGAGCCTATTTCTGCTAAATCGCTGGGATACAAGCTATTTTGCGCCATTAAAAATTCGAACACCTCGTTGCCTGACACTTCTGGCTTAGGATAATGCGCCGTTTCATAGCTTTCAATTAAAAGACAGAGCGTCTCCATTAAGCTAGACAATGGATGTGTGTCATCGTCACCAACAATATCCATTAATTTTTCAAATAAAGCGAGAGCACGTTGGTATTCAACTTCAGAATGCGGAACAGATAATACTGTCAAAATATATGCCCAAAGAAAGCGTTGTAATAATATTTGGGTTAGAAGACTTCTTAGTCACCTCAAAAGAAACCGCAGCAAAACTGTCAATTGAGTGTTCTCTCATCAATTTTATAGAATAAAAACAAAGAGTTAAGTTGTTAAATTTTCAACACAGAGACACGGAGTTACACAGAGTTTCACAGAGATTTCCCTTGGCTTAGTGGCTCTGTGTAACTCTGTGGTTCTCTGTGAACTCTGTGTTTAAAATTTATATATAAATTAAGCCTGTTCAGCAAGTAACATGACATTTAGTAATGATAACGACTTAGATCTGACAAAATAACGCGTTTGAAATTGTGCGTTGAGTCGTTGCTCGATTTCTGGGCCACGTAGCAATAGCCAAGGCAACGCATTGTCATCATAGTTGCTTTGTATCGGCAGCGTATAATTTGGCTGACATAAGTAGGCCTGAAAGTACGCTTTCAGCATTTCTTTCATATCCTCTTTAAAGCGAAGTGGCTCAACTTGGTTTTTCCAGAAATTATCAATATGCCAGTTCGCTTTCAGTATCACTGTCTGGCTCGCCACCAGCAATCACATTTAGAATGGGGTAAAGTGTATTAGCCGGATCACGTATTGCCTTGGGTGTGTTCTTGCCCTCAATAAAACTTTTCAGTTTGGCGCGGATTCTTTCGATGACTTTGAGCTGTTCTTCTAGATGGGTTTCCACTAAATGCCTAGTCTTTTCTTTCATGTCGCCTTCGAGACTATCTAGCTTTTGCAGTACCAACTCACCTACCGTGTAACATCCTTCAGGAATGTAGTTTCCTTTCGCAATCACATCAAGCCCTCTATTAGCGTCTTGAGTAAATTGTTTCAACAAACGATTTCTATACGTCGTTGACGCAAGTGTCGTCGCATATTTAGCATTATGCTGCAACACGACATTTTCGTTTTTAAACACATCGCGTATATTTTCTTTTATATAACGAAGGTTGGTATCACCAGGATTCTGCTTATGCGCTCTTTCTAAGTCATCAATCGCACTCGAAATATCATCCATTGTCGATTGCGCTGCACCTTCAACTAAGCT
>NBMI01000161.1 GCA_002085445.1 Candidatus Parabeggiatoa sp. nov. 2 | reverse complement strand
TTGGGATTGATAGATATCGATACGCAATATCGAATCAATGCGTTTGATTGGGAAAGTGAATTTGCCGACGTGATGCAAGCCGGCGGCTTTGATGTGGTGATTGGGAATCCGCCCTATGGTGCTTGGTTTCAGAGCGGTGAATACCACTATTTTGGTCAACAATATCAGGTATTTCGTGGTGTTAAAGATGTTTATACTTGTTTTTTAGAAAAAGGGGTTAATCTGTTGAAACCCAACGGCAAACTTTCTTTTATAGTGCCATCGGCTTGGACAGGCGGCCCTCGTTATATGATATTGCGTTCTTATATACTCAATAAAAAAATTGATAATCTGGTTCTACTTCCTTTTGATGTTTTTAAAACGGCTTATGTGGACACAGTGATTATAGTTTTGTCCAATAGAACCCCAGAAAATGCTCATACCGCAAAAACTTATGTTTTTGGAAAATATGATAAATTGACTAAAATCCAATTGGATAAGCAGTCTCAATCTGTTCTACAACAAGACTGGCAACTTCACCCAGACAAAAAGCTGGTTTTTGATTCTGAGACGATTGCCCTTATACAGCATATCAATACCCGAAGTCCCAAGATTCTCAAAGACATTGCGGTTATGAAGCGGGGAGTCTTATTTGATCACTCGTTGCTGACAGATAAACCGATATCAGCGCAACATTACAGATACTTTGAGGGAGATGTTTACCGCTATCAGATTCATGTCGTTGCTAATCAATGGGTGGCATTTGGAAATCAGATGACGGAAAAACCCAAAGAAGTGAGTTGGTTTCAAGGAGAAAGAATCTTGCTCCGGCGGCTAGTCAATCGTCGTCAACGCCTGATGGCGGTACTCGTCCAAGAAACCTTTATCACTAACAAAAATATATATATCATCAAAATGAATGATGAAAGTATTGATATTCGTGTTCTTCTGGGAATTTTGAATAGTCGGTTCATCTCGTTCTTCTATTTGAAACAGGTAACTCAAGCGACTAAAGATGATTTTCCTCAAGTAACGATTAAGGATATTTTACGACTTCCATTTCCACCTTTATCTGATGATAATAATAAAAAAATGGTACAACTGGTTGAACAAATGCTGGCACTCAATAAACAACGGGCGGCTAATAACGAACCTCACACGCGAACACTCTTGGAACGTCGTATTGAAGTCACTGACAAAGAAATTGATCAATTAGTTTATACTCTGTACGACTTAACGGCACAAGAGATTGAGATTGTGGAAAAAAGCAGTTAAAATGCCGCCTTTTATTGAGATGCCTGAGCATCTTGCAAAACTCTTTGATGAATGGGTAATGAAAAATAAATAATGGGTAATGGGTAATGGGTAATGGGTAATTGGTAATGGGTAATGGCTGGGTTGTAAGTCAATGCCCATTAACCAAAAACGTTGTGCCACCCAACGTTGTTGCCGGCCCCATCGTCGCATTTTGGGGCGGGCAAGAAAACCCAGATTAAAGACGTACTAAAAACGTTCTTTTGTATGGATTTATTCTTAATTTAATGGCATTTTATTAAGGGTACTTTAGCTTTTAGCCAAACGCAGTAAGGAGCGGAGCGAGATAATCGCTTTAACTATTGGCGCAGTGAAGCAAAAGGCTCATTAGTCTTTTTTCACGACTATACACAGGAGTATATTTGGTGCTAGTACAACATTTCATCCAAAACCACTCGTTACGTGGTACAAGTGTAATACTTCTTGCTCTAACTGTATTAGTTGGCTGTTCCCATATTGGCCCAAATGCCGTCAGGAAGAGCAGAACCGATTACAACATTGCTATTGAGCAGACTAATAATGAGCAGTTGCTGCTGAATTTAGTACGACTGCGGTACCGTGACACGCCCTTTTTTATGGAAACCGCCAGTATCTCAACCAGTTTTGCTTTTCAAGCCGGTGTTGGAGTGTCGGCCTCCATTCTGCCTACCGCTGCGGATAAATACGGTGTTTCTCAGGAGCTTAGCTACATCGAAAAGCCAACTATCACATACACACCTTTGCATGGTGAGAAGTTCGTCAAGCAGGTGTTGACACCTATTGATCCACAGATACTGCTGCTGTTGTATCACTCTGGGTGGTCAATTGACCGGTTGATGCGTGTCACCGTGCAGAATATTAACGGTATTCCTAATGCGCCAACTGCTTCGGGGCCTACACCCGACAAAGCACCATACTATGAGCGTTTCAATAATGTCTCGGCACTTATACGGCGCCTCCAGCAAAGTCGCTCCGTCATCCTAGCATCTTCCGATGAGGGTAACGAGATTATCCTCAAGTTCGTGCCTGATCGTCATAAAAGCAGTGATGCACAAGCATTCCTGCAAGCGTTGAATCTCGACAGAGATACTTTGCAATTTCCAGTGGTGGCTGGTGTTGGGAAGAGTAACAAACGAATTTTCATTGTTACCCGTTCACTGATGGCAAGCATGTTTTATTTGTCTCAAGCTGTAGAAATATCCCGGCGTGATCGTGATGCTGGCATAGTCACTGTTACACGACAGGAATCTGGCGAGGTTTTTAACTGGCAGGATGTGACTCGTAATTTGTTCCTTATCCACACGTCATCATCTCGTCCAACCTCCCCTTATGTAGCTGTTTATTATCGCGGCGCGTGGTTTTACATTGATGACAGTGATCTGACATCGAAATCAACCTTTTCGCTACTAAAACAGTTGCTGGCATTGCAATCAGGTGGGCCAAAATATAATACTCCCGTGTTAACAATTCCGCTTGTTCCTTAGTTTTCATGCCCCACCTGGGGCGATGCCCCACCTCAATGCCATTAAATTAAGGGCAACCACAAGGGATTGCCCCTACAAACCGTCATGTAATGTAGGGGCAAATCCTTTATGGTTGCCCTCACCGAAAAGCGGTACGATATGGCATTGATGCCCCACCTGGGGCGATGCCCCAGGCTTTAATAACACGCCCCTTTGGGGCTAAAACTCCTTTGGTACGAATAATAAAATCACTGGCAATGAAGATGTTTTTGTAAGTTATTGATTTTATAAGATTCAATTTAACTCTTAATTCGCATTAATAACTGATAATTGATAATTGTCCTATGAACTTACTCAATTTATTGCTTTTATTATCTTTACTCACCGTTGTATTGCTCTATTGGCAAGGAAAGCAACGTTATGCTGGTTGGCTTGGTGTCATGGCTTATGCCATCCAATTGTCCGTGTTAATTGCCTTATGGGACAAAATGCCCATCGCCTCTTCTTTCAGCATTACCGTACTTGATAATGTGCTACGTTGGGAAATGACCGGCTTAGGTTGGTTTTTTGCCATCATCACAGTGGGCGCGGCGTTATTTTCTTCTTGGTTCACGGCCGGTGAATGGGGCGCGGCGCAAAAAGATATTCGCCTACAGCATGTTGCATTGGCGGTGAATGTCTTAGCTATGCTGATTCTGTTGTCTAGCGGCGACTTTCTCAGTCTCTTTATTGGCTGGGAATTGGTCAGTTGGGCAAGTTACCTGATTATGACGCACCCCGGTGGTAAAGCCGCAGATGCGGCTTTTCGTTATCTCATCTACGCGATGAGCGGCGCGATGGCAATTTTGGCCGGCCTCATTCTCATTTATGTCCAAGTGGGTTCTTTGGAATATGCCGTTTTTTGGAATGCGTTACCAAACTTGTCTAAGTCGGTATTGTGGGCATTAGTATTACTGCTTGGCGGTGGCTTCTCGGTGAAAATGGCAATTATGCCTTTCCATCTATGGCAAGCGGATGCCTACGCGGAAACGCCGGGCGCTAACGCCGCCTTTGTCAGTGCCATTGCCGCTCGCATGGGGCTATTTGCGTTGGCGCTGATCTTATTAAAACCCATCGGCGTCGATCGTCTTATCGGCATGGAGATTCCATTTACCTTCTTAGACGCACACGGCTTACTGATTTGGTTGGCCGCCCTGACTGCAATTATCCCCACCTATATTGCTTTGCAACAAAGCGATGCGCGGTTACTGTTAGCTTGGCATGGTATTGGGCAAGGGGGTTTGATGTTGCTAGGTATTCTGATTGCCACCCCGATGGGTGTCGCCGGTGGATTGATGCACGTATTTAATTACGCCACTTATCAAGCAGCCTTATTCCTTGCCGTCACGGCTGTGATGTATCGCACAGGCACCACCGATTTGGATCGCTTAGGGGGCCTGATTGTGAAAATGCCGCTGACTTATGTTGCCATGCTCATGGGCATCATTGGCTTAGCGGGCTTGCCACCGATGAATGGGTTTGTCTCTAAATGGCTGATGTATAAGGCATTACTCGATGAAGAAATGCCATTGCTACTGATTGCGGCCTCCATCAGCACCTTAGGCACTATCCTCAGTGTGTACAAATTGATTCATAACGTTTTCTTAGGCCAATTGCGTAAAGAACACTATGAGATAAAAGAAGCACCTTGGACGATGACAGTGCCTATGCTGGCACTGGCGAGTATTGGATTTATCACCGGCTTCATGCCGGGGCTGGTTTTGGAATTAGTGGACAAAGCGCAAATTGCTTTAGGTTTCGCAGCGGTACCTCACCATTTAGGCGGAGTGATTTGGCCTAACGGTGGCCTCAATATGCTCTGGGTAACCGGCATTTTCCTGTATGGCGTTGGCATTGGCGCGATTATCTTTTTCTTGGGGAACCGACGCTTTATTACTCACCAATGGGACAACTATGCCGGTGGGCATTTTCTTTCATCCGATATCCGCTATAACTACACGCACAACTTCTATCCGGGTGTGATGCGCGTGATAGGGCCTTGGTTTAGAGGCAGTATTGTCCATTTAGAACAAGGCCTAACCAATTTAGCGCAAGTGCTGGCCAGTGTTTTCCATAGTTTTTACCGTCTCAGTTACACGCCGTTTTACTTGTTGGTAGTAACGGTGTTCGCGTTGGCTTGGATGGTGTAATTCTCAGTTTGTAGTAGGTGATTTATCACCTTTAAGTTTGTAGTAGGTGATTTATCACCTTTCTTGGGGCCAGTTTGGATAAATGGTGGGTTTAGCTTGTTAATTGTGAATTGTGAATTTTCATTTTAGGAAAAGGCCTTCAATCAAATTCGCCAACCTGGCCCTCAAATTTTAGGAAAGGGCCTTCAACCCCATTACATAATATTAGGAAAACGGATGTTAGCCTACAGACAACATATCACGATTGAAGATCCTCAACACGTAGACCTTTCCAATTTGCCCTTGAAGGCGGGACAACGGGCCGAAGTGTTAATACTGATTATTGAAGAAGAAATCGCTACCGAAAAAACCGCAATACCAAGTAAACTTCGGTTGCCGTTGACATCGCGTGAAGAAGTCTTTGCAAAACAGACACTTGCCAATACAAGTCGTCTTGAGCATCTTCGCGCTATACGTGATGAGGAATAATCTTATGATTTATTTTGACACCTTTTTACATTTATGAAGCAAGTCGTACCGGTTTGTAGTAGGTGATTTATCACCTTTTTTATGGTTATTTAGACTACCTGATTTAGGGGCCAGAAAATGTTTTGAATGGTTTCAAATTAAGTTATGGCCCCCAATTGCGCCTCATTAGCCTTATGTTTTGTAGGTGTTTTATTATTTATTACAACGAGTCCTTATAGCATCTCGATTGAATGGGCTATAAAATAAACGCGCTTTGACGCGCTTTGACGCAAGAGACATCCAAATATGCTTGCGAAGAAATCCGATTTTTTGGAAAAATCGGATTTCTTAATGACTTCTATAACTTCTCAAACAGAAGTTTTTATAAAACCTTGATTTCATAATAATTAATTCAACCCTTAATCCGCATCTTTAGGTTTGTAGTAGGTGATTTATCACCTTTAAGTATAAACAAAAATTACCCATCACCCATTACCCATCACCCAAAATGAAATTAACTCAAATAGAATTAACCGGCTTTAAGTCCATTCGTGATTTTTCAATTGACTTAGCACCACTTAATGTATTTATCGGTGCCAATGGTGTCGGGAAATCTAATCTGGTTTCCTTTTTTAAGTTATTGAATGATATGACGGCGGAACATCTTCAAGCATCAGTTGCCAAATCAGGATGGGCTGAAGCACTCTTACACTATGGTTCCAAACAAACACCACAACTCACGGCAAAGTTACACTTCAGCTCGGACACCGACGAAAAGACTTATTATCTCAAATTGGAAAGTACCGCCGATGATACGCTTTTTTGTGCGGATGAAGCGGTGGAGTTTAGCCAAACCGGTGAAACGTCTAAAAAAAGGGTTTCCCTTGGCAAAGGACATCAAGAAAGTAAATTGCTTGATCCAGAAATTCAAAGCCACACGGCAGCCCACTTTGTCAATAAACTGTTACAACATTGTCGCGTCTATCATTTCCATGATACGTCAGAAACGGCTTATGTCAAAAAATACGGTAATATCAATAACAACCGTTATTTAATGGCTAATGCGGATAATTTAGCCGCGTTTTTATTTCACTTAAAGCACAAACATAATGCCCACTATCGGCAAATCCGTCACATCATTCGCATGGTTGCGCCTTTGTTTGACGATTTTGTGTTAGCACCTTCGCCGTCAAATGAACAAACGATTTTATTGGAATGGAAAGAAACCGGCTCGGATAAATATTTCAATGCGTCTTATTTATCAGATGGTACGTTGCGGATGATGTGTTTAACCACATTATTATTGCAGCCCCAATTGCCTGAACTCATCGTCATTGATGAACCAGAACTCGGTTTGCACCCTTACGCCATTAATTTGTTAGCCACGATGTTAACTCGTGCTTCAAAGCACGCCCAAATTATCATTTCTACTCAATCTAGCAATTTATTCGATCAATTTTCTCCAGAAGAAGTTATCGTAGTAGAACGTGATAAACAGGGAGCCTCTACCTTTAAGCGTTTAGAAAGTGCCAAGTAATGTTTGTAGTAGTCGTTGAGTACAACGAATTACGCGGATAAACGAATTGAGTACAACGAATTACGCGGATAAACGAATTGAGTACAACGAATTACGCGGATAAACGAATTGAGTACAACACTTAGGCGCTAAAGTGCTTGTTATAAACTTGGGCGCTAAAGTGCTTGTTATAAACTTGGGCGCTAAAGCGCCTACTACAAGCAAGCTATAAACTTAGGCGTTAAAGCGTTTGTTATAAACTTGGGTGCTAAAGCGCCTACTACAAGCTTTAACTTTCGTACCCGGAAAATGGGAATGCGCCCTTTTACGCTTTGACGCAAGAGATATCTAAATATAGATATTTAATGGTTATTTAGACTACCTGATTTAGGGGCCATAAAATGTTTTGAATGGGTTCAAATTCAGTTATCAATTGCCCCCAATTGCGCCTCATTAGCCATAATTTTTGTAAGTGTTTTATGACAACGAGTCCTTATATACTCAACGTGGCTATAACTTGGATTTCCTGGGGCGTTGCCCCAGGCTATATTAATCTCGCCCCGTTGGGGCTTTTCCCTGGGGCGTTGCCCCAGGCTATATTAATCTCGCCCCGTTGGGGCTTTTCGGTAGTCCTGGGCGTTGCCCTCAATCCGTTAATCGGCCCGTCATCCACTGTACTACCCATGAGTTGTACTAAACTTAACACAGTCATACCCAATCCGTTTATCCACGTCATCCGTTGTTCTAAGCATGAGTTGTACTAAACTAACACAATCAGTCGAGCTCAATCCGTTAATCGGCCCGTCATCCGCTGTACTACCCATGAGTTGTACTAAACTTAACACAGTCATACCCAATCCGTTTATCCACGTCATCCGTTGTTCTAAGCATTTATCCAACAATGAGTTGAAACGGCTCACCGACAAAGATATTAACAAAGATATTAATGAAGCGCCAGTGGTTAAGCTAGTTCAATCGCTGTTTGAAGATGCGATGCAGATGCGAGCTTCAGATATACATATTGAACCCGATGAAAATGTCTTACGAATTCGTTCGCGTATTGATAGTATGCTGCATGAGCAAATCATTCCAGAAAAACGTATTATTTCATCCTTGGTATCACCGTTTAAAACTTGTGGCTGGTTTAGATATTTCGGAAAAACGCTTGCCACAAGATGGCCGTTTTAACCTGACAGTCAAAGATAAAACCATTGACGTGCGGATTTCCACCTTGCCGGTGCAATACGGAGAATCCGTCGTCATGCGTCTGCTTGATCATTCTGAAGGAATATTGAATTTAGCCCAATTGGGTATGCCAACCAAACTTCGGCAACGGTTTGAACATAAGCTCACACACGCTTATGGTATGCTATTAGTTACCGGCCCGACTGGCAGTGGTAAAACCACGACTTTGTATGCCGCCTTAAATCTGCTCAACCGTCCTGAAACCAAAATCATTAGCATAGAAGATCCAATTGAATATCGCTTACCGCGTGTTAATCAGGTACAAGTCAATAGTGATATTGGGCTGACTTTTTCTAGTGTTTTGCGTTCCGCTTTACGCCAAGATCCTGATGTGATACTGGTGGGTGAAATGCGTGATGAGGAAACCGCAGAAATTGGTTTACGTGCAGCCATGACCGGCCATTTGGTACTATCCACCTTACACACCAATGACGCAATCAGTGTGGTTAATCGTTTAATGGATATGGGTGCTAAAGACTATCTCGTGGCAGCATCCTTACGAGCCGTGATAGCCCAGCGTTTATTGCGGCGTTTATGTGGAAGTTGTCGCACCGCCTATACGCCCAATGTCCAGCAACAAGCATGGCTAACCAGTGTATTAGGTAAATCTGCCAAACAAGCACAACTGCAACATGGAATTGGCTGCGCCCACTGTCATAATACTGGCTATCATGGACGGGTAGGTATTTTTGAACTCTTGGAAATTGACGCGCAACTGGCTGATTTGCTAACACAAGGCGATGTGGCAACATTTACGCGAATCGCAAAACAACGCCCCGGTTATCAAAATCTCTCGCAAGCTGCCCTTCAATTGACGATGCGAAGCATAACAAGCCTTGAAGAAGCTGAACGTATAAGCGGTGGATTGGAATAATTCATAATTCATGCAAGTGGTAAGCCTTGAAATCTTTCCCCAGGTTGCACATCAATGCCATTAAGTTAAGGAACTAAATCCCTTATTATATACAATCCTTGTAGTTATAAGTTTTCTTCACAGGGATGAAAGGAATAAGGCACGAATTCCCAAACAAAATCTAAGCCGTGTGCAGTATAACAATTAATTATTAATTCCCACTACGGGGTTGGGGCCTCTCGCACGGCCTTTCTTCATCAAAAAATCATAATTCACCCATGCCACTCTTTCATTATACCGCCCGTAATAAACAAGGCACTAAATTAACCGGTGACATGCAAGCAGGTTCTTGCCAAGAAGTTGCACGGCAACTCAACAAAAATGGCATCACGCCAGTTGAAATTAACTTTGTTAAAAAACCACAAACTTCAGTAAGTTGGCGAAAAAAGTTAGAAACCCCTAACCCAACGGAATTAATCACCTTCTGCCATCAAATGTTCACTTTAATGAAAGCGGGTGTACCCATAATTCGCGCTCTGCGTAGCTTGGCAAAATCGGAACATAATTCCAGCTTATCAATTATATTATCTAACATAATCACAAACTTAGAAATGGGCCAACCCCTTAGCACCGCACTATCTCACCACCCAACCGTTTTTTCAAATTTGTTTGTTAATATCATTCGGATAGGCGAAAATACGGGTAGTTTGGATCAAGCATTTCTCCGCATTGCCAAATATTTAGAATTAGAAAAAACTGCCAAACTAAAGTTTGGACTCCTGTTAATTTGAAAGCATCCACGTCGGCAAAAGTTTCGCTCCGCGAAACTTTTGCCGACGTAACATTTTATGGCCCCCAAAATCGATAGTCCAAATAACCTGCAAAAAAATAGGTAAATAACCGCCCGCGTATCACTACTCTGCCAAACGTTAGTTTGGATGAGTGTTTGGAGTCCTGCCAAACTAAAGTTTGGACTCCTAGTCCTGAAATCTTATTAAATGAGACATATTTCTCGCCGACTCTAAATGACAGAAAAGTTTAGTTTGTTACCTTTTTCAGTATACCTTTGTTGAAAAACGGGCGATTTTGTTAATCAAAAGGTTTTTGTTTATGATTGAATTCCATAAGGAAAGTTAGTTTAAATTGCTTAAAAAGATCACACCTGCGCAAATATTGAGTGCCTTAAAGGGAGATTCAACCCAAACGACGCAAAACGCCGTATCACTTCCTGCCATTCAAAGATATACTGCTTCAACCCCTATCGGGGTTGGGGAGCGTTGCTTTTTCATCCCCCCCTAGGTTTCACCTAGGGCTATTCAAATTCAACCCCTATCGGGGTTGGGGAGCGTTGCTTATAAGTGGGAAAATAGAAATTGATTAGAAAAGTTAAATTTGTCCCCGCGTCGAGTATATGTTGTTCGTTTAAATGCGGGAGAGATAGCACCGCCCATTAAAAGGGATGGTAATGTGATTGTGGATGGCAACCATCGCTACATTGCCGGATTAGTGCAAGGCACCCTGCCTGATGTGCAAGCAGGTACAATGGCTCTCAGTAAAGCTTCTCAAATTAAATTGCTACGGGAAATCTTTCGTAGATTTAGTCGATTGGGGTAACTTATGATTATTATTCATTGTTAAACAGGATATGATGTAAAAATAAATTCAGATACTTTAGAAAATGCTATGCTTGATGGTTTAGATTTACATCGTGCTCTCTTAGAAGGTTTTAACTTGACAGGTGCGAGTTTGCGAAAAGTCAATTCGTCATGTGATTTTAGTCAAAGCAGATTTAACGGGAAGTGCTTTGATGACAGCCGATTTTAGGTTGGCTGACTTGAGAAACTGCAAATTCAATCAATCTACACCTATCTTTGCGGATTTCTGTCAAGCCAATCTTCAAAATGCTGATATGGCTCAAACAGATGTGGGTGGCGCGGTTTTTAATTATTCTAATTTGAAAGGTGCCATCATGCTCTGCAACAGACTAGAAGAAGCCTCTTTAGAAGGGGCTATTTTTGATAAGAATACAATTTGGCCCGAAAATGACGAGCCAGAAAGACAGGGTGCCATTAGGTTTTGATGAGATGTTATTGTTCAAGTGCCGACTGATAATTGTCTAGGGTTTTCTGAGGGCATGATAGGGGATGAACTTGAACAAACCTTTTCCAATCATTGATATTTTGATCATCAATAATGACTTGTGGCTTAGGCAGAAAAGCGATAAAAAGATCGGCGATTCCAAATTCTTCAGCACTTTTTTTTGCATAATCAGCACCGCCACTGCTCCAACAATAAAGCTGTGCCCCTTGTTTTTTAAGCGCTTTAAGATGTTCAATCGTAGCAGTTATTGGAATTCGTTTCGTTCCATAACTACGAACCAAGGTGTCATCAACATCTACAAAAATATTAATAGACTTGAGTCCGTTAGCCATATTGTTTACCTCTATCCAGTAAAAATAAATAGTCGGACATATACTCAAGATGAAAATTTGAGAAACAAAAATGAAAGGGGCGTTGCCCCTAGCAAGCCCCAACGGGGCGAGATTAATAAAGCCAGTGTAACTACCTGGCTTTTAGCCCCAACGGGGCGACATTAATATAGCCTGGGGCAACGCCCCAGGAAATCTAAGTTATAGCCACGTTGAGTATAAACATTTTTAGAAATTATGTTAATAAGATTTACTGTCGAAAACTTTTTATCCTTCAATCAAAGGCTAGACTTTAATATGATTGCCTCTGAAGAGGCCCGTCATAGTCATCATATTGTTAAAGGCCAATCTAAAAGTGACATCGCCTTATTAAGAACCTCAGTGATTTATGGTGCCAATGAAGCGGGAAAATCTAATCTTATCAAAGCAATGGCTTTTGCCAGAGAGTTTATTATTAAAGGTGTCGATAAAAATAAAAGTATAGACATCATCAACTTCAAACTTGACAAAAATTGCTACCAGAAACCCTCAAGATTTGAATTTGAGTTTCGGTATAAGGGCAAACAATTTGCTTATGGTTTTTCTATTAGCAAAAATCAAGTTATTGATGAATGGTTATTTGAAATCGGCCATCATCTTGAAATCCCTCTCTTTGAAAGGGATGACAAAGGAATTCGTTTTAACTTTGAACATGACATTTTTTCAGCGATTAGTGAAAAAGAAAAGCAAAGAATGGATTATGAAGCTGAGAGTACCAGAGAAAATTTGCTTTTTTTAACTAATTGCAAAGAGCGAAATATAAAATGGTTTAATCCGGTTTACGACTGGTTTTATGAATGTTTAACCATTATTTTTCCGTCCTCAAAAATGAAATTCTTACCGCTCATTCTAACGGTAGATACAGACATTCGCGTCTTTTTTAATAAGGTTTTAGAATTATTCGGCTTTAATATCAACAAAATGGATATCAAAGCCGTTGATTTTGAAACGCTGGAAATACCAACCACGATAAAAAAATCCATCAAGAAAGACTTTCCTTACGGAAAAACTGGCGCAATAGCCATTGTTTCCATAACTGAGGAAAAGAGTTATGTTATCCAAGAAAAAGCTGGTGACTTAAAAGCCTTAGAATTAGTTATTTTCAGAAATGACAAAGAAGGTGACGAAATACCATTTGAACTGTCAGAAGAATCTGACGGCACCCGAAGAATAATGGATTTCATTCCTATGCTAGTCAGATTATCGAAGGGTGATTCAGTGTTTGTGATAGATGAAATTGACAGGAGTTTACATGTTTTACTTCTCAAAAAACTGTTTGACTTGGTACTAAATAATAACATGTTTAAAAATGTCACCAGTCAGTTGATTGCTTCTACACATGAGATTTATCTCTTAGATATAAAAAGACTCTTGAGAAAGGATGAAATTTGGTTTATCAGCAAAACCAACGGCGAATCTCGTGCTTACTCCTTAGCTAATGCTGATGTGGATGATTTAAACCTAGCAAAAGGATATCTTAATGGGCGATTTGGCGCAATACCTGTTATTCAAGACATAAAAGAATTAGGCTGGGAGAAATAAACTGTGTCAAGAGAAACACCTGACAATTATTACCGTTTATCTTCTGATATAAAAGGTAAGTCTAAACTTTATGTGATTGCCACGGAAGGTTATCGTACTGAATACAAGTACTTTATGTCTCTACGGGAGCAATATAGTGCCAAGTTTAATGAATGGAACTTACAGGTAGAAGTTTTACGTCGCCCTGAACAACAAGATGGAAAATCTTCCCCAAACTCAACCGAACAGATGCTGACGGAATTCCTTGAAGATAATAATGAAATTTATGATTTAAAAAGCTATGATGAATTGTGGCTTATCATAGATACTGATACATGGAAACAAGAATCTATTGAAAAATTAGCAGAAAAATGTCATAAAGAAACACATTACCATCTTGGACTGAGTAATCCTTGTTTTGAGCTCTGGTTAATTTTACATCTTGCCGATTCCAACCAAGATGTCAGAACCTATTGTGTCACTGATAAACATAAACAAAATGCACCCCGTATCAATAAATGTATTGAAACACTGGAAAATAATAATAGCCTGGATTTTAGTCTAAAAAACTGTATTGAAATTGCTCAAATGAACAAGCGATCTCAAGCGTGTAAGCAATTACAACATCTTATAAAGAGTCATCATCACTTATCCTCTACGGAAGCGCTTATTGATTATGTTCCTCAAGCCATCTCAAGAGCAAAAGCGTTGGGAGAATGTGAACCAAATGATGACAATTATCCAAAAAACTTATGTACCAGTGTTTACAAATTGTTAGAAACATTAACTCAACATAATTGAATAGTAACTTCACCTTTTGCCTAGTCCTGTAGTAGGTGATTTATCACCTTTAGGTTTGTAGTAGGTGATTTATCACCTTTAAGTTTGTAGTAGGTGATTTATCACCTTTCTTGGGGGCCAGTTTGTAGTAAGTGATTTATCACCTTTTTTGGGGGCCAGTTTGTAGTAGGTGACTTATCACCTTTCAGCTTGTAGTGGGTATAACTTGATGATCAAGTTTTTAGTCTGACAATGCACAAGGATTGTATATAATAAGGCATTTTAGTTCTACTTTGTCATATTTAAAGTAACTCATTGATTTCAAAAGAATGGCCCCAAAATGCCCTCTATAGAAATCAATTACTTAGGTGTAATGTGACAAAGTAGATGAAAATAAATTGGAAGTAACTCGCTACGCGAGATAATAGCTTAAGGAAAACCTGTGGAAAATGTGCCCCCGACGCGCCAACCCCTCCCGGGGTTGAATATGAATAGCCACAGGTGCAACCTGTGGGTTTTGCGTAAGAAGACGCGCCAACCCCGAAGGGGTTGAATGTGAAACGCAGTAATTCGCTACGCGAGATAATAGCCCCAGGTGGAGATACATCTGAGCATATAACAACATATAACAATGTTGTCGTGATTCTACACTTTGACTAACAATGAAGCCAATGAAACTTTGGTCAATTCAAACCCGTGCCGCATGGGAGCAATTACAACGTGAGGGTGTTTTATATGGCACATATAAGTATGCTGAGCCAGATTTTATACCCGCCTATCAATGGTTGTCACAGCAAATGCTCATGAAATTACCACCGCCTACTCGTTCAGAAGCAGAATTGCCTGTGTGGGCATGGTATCAGTATAGAGACGTTAAAAAACGTCAACCCGATTTACGTGAGAGTAGTCATTTACCCCGCGGCACTCAAGGAGTGCGTATAAAACTCGTTAAAGAAAATCAAGAGGTGCTGTGTTCGGATTTTGATTTGTGGCATTATGTGTTGAATTATTGGTATTTACCAACAACATTGTCCGACGGTGAACAATTTGAGGCGCTACTTTCCCAGCAAGGTTTATCTTTTCATGACTCTAAACCATTACCAGAGGCAAAATTTCATAGCATGATAGAACAGAGTTGGCAAAAAATATTTGATTTTTCATGGACAAATGAAGATATAGCCTACCCAATCACTCAAAAAAGCATTCAAGCCACCTTTTGGGAACTGAGATTGGAAGAAGTCCAACAGGTTGATTATTTTGTGGCAAGATAATGCGATGATAAATGGAATACAAACTTTAGTTTGTAGGCTATCCATGTCAGCAGCGACAGATACTATCCCTTGAAGGGATATACTGAAAGTACAACGGATTTTGGGAATAAAATAAAATTTTTAATTTAAAATCAATAATTAAGCTAATTCAATCCCTTATTTTATTTTCACCTTTTTCAAGTAGGTTTCGTATAGTATCTGTAAAACCTTGGGAAGACAAAATATGGACATCTATATTCTAGACTTGTCCGTAAATAAATAAGAAAGCTAGGGGCGTTGCCCCTGGCTTTAATAACACTTACCGAAGGGGCTAATAGAAAAGCCCCAACGGGGCGACATTAATATAGCCAGGGGCATCGCCCCTGGAGGGAAGGAGGGAAGCTTCGGACAACTCTTCTATATTGCTTCGCTCTCCACCTTTATTTATAATCCATCCATTGTTTCTGAAATAGGAGCTACAAAATGAAACTCTCAAGTTCGGCCTTTGAACATGAAGGCAAAATTCCTTCTAAATATACCTGTGATGGCGACAACGTCAATCCGCCCTTAATCATTTCCGATGTGCCAGCGGATGCCAACAGCTTGGTCATCATTATGGATGATCCAGACGTGCCCAAACATCTGAGAGCCGATGGGATGTGGGATCATTGGATTGTCTTTAACATGCCGGCCAGTGTGTGGGAAATCAAAGAGGGCGAAGAGCCAGATGGAACGCATGGCCTTGCCACGGGCAACAACTTAGACTATTTCGGGCCTTGTCCGCCGGATAGAGAACACCGTTATTTTTTCAAGCTGTATGCCTTGGATACGACTTTGGATTTGCCAGAAAAATCCACCAAGCCGCAGGTTGAAAAGGCCATGGATTGAGCAGGAGTCCAAACTTTAGTTTGGCGGCCTTCGTCCAAATTTCGCTCCAGTTTTTGCGTCAAAAAACGGGAGCAAAGTTTGGATTCCTGCCTTCCTTACGTTTGGACGGATTTAAGACCACTGCCTTCCTTACGTTTGGACGACTTTACACTTAAACTTCTCACTGATTACTGCCAAACTAAAGTTTGGACTCCTGATCACTGATTTGATTTAATATATACTTCCTAGAGATTTTATGGAAAACAACACAATACATTTTGGTGAGTTATTGCTAGACATGACTTTGATGCCCCTTGTTGCCTTTTTGGTGGGGCTAATGTTGGTTTTGATGATGCGCCGAGTTCGCGCAAGGATTGAGCGGCGCGTTGGGCCGCCTTTTTTGCAGCCTTTGTATGACATCATCAAGCTGTACGCTAAAAAAACGCAAATTTCGCATGGTTACATGCACGATATTGCGGTTATGATGTTATTGGGCGGCTACATCGCGTCGGAAATATTTTTGCCGGTGCCGGGCATGGATGGTTTAGCTAATCAAGCCGATTTGCTCACTTTGATGTATTTATTGATGGTGCCCATGTTGGGTATGGCGTTAGGTGTCGGGCAATGTGCTAATCCCAACGGCTCTATTGGTATTTCTCGCGCCCTGTCATCTATGTTGGCTTATGATATACCGTTTGTCATCGTGGTGGCGGGGGCTGCCATCAGTTATGAATCGACGAATTTAGTCCAAATCATTGAGATTCAACAACAAGGCGGCCCAGCAACGTGGGGTTTGTTCAGTATGCCTTTGTTGGCTATCGCGGGCCTCATTTCTATGTACGCCATGTTGGGCAAGGAGCCGTTTGAGATTTATGTCGCGCCGGCTGAAATTGCGACGGGGCCGATGGTTGAAATGAGTGGCAAGTACATGGGCGCGTTGTTTGTTATGCAGTGCTTTCAACTCTATACGGTTGGAGTGTTGTACACAACGCTATTCCTTGGTGGAGGTGCCAGTTGGTTGACTTTCTTGCCCAAAGTGTTTGCCGTTGTCTTTATTAGCGTGGCGATTACTAATGTATTTGGGCGCTATCGCACTGATGATGTTATCCGTTGGATATGGAAATGGCCTACCGGGATTGCGTTGTTGGGTTTGGCGGTGGTGATGTATCATTGATCAGTTATCAGTGTTCAGTGTTCACAATTCACAATTCACAGTTCACAGTTCACAGATTTTGGTTTTGTTGTAGGGGGCCATTAACAAAAACTCATCAATCATTTTGATAACCTGGCCCCCAAAAGCCAGGGGCGTTTTAGCCCCTAGATTTAGCCCCTAGATTTAGCCCCAAAGGGGCGTATTATTAAAGCCAGGGGCAACGCCCCTGGATTTAGAGCCCCTGGATTTAGCCCCTAGATTATTTATGGATTATTTATTTTTGTTTCTCAAAAAGTTATGATGCAACTTTCACTGATTCCATTGATAGAACAGTCAGATCAAAAACCGGTTGATCTTGTTTATACCTCACTTTCTCATGATAATGTTTGCCCCCAAACGGAGCGGCTTACACTTGAAAAACGTTACGCTGTTCTGCTTGAAGAAAGTGAAGAATTTAATCGTAAACTTGTCAGTTATCAAGCTAATAAAGGAGCGTTAGTGCATGGGTGGATTCGATATCGAGAGGGTTTTTCGGCCCAATTGGTTGAAACACTGATTAATAAGTTTAACCTCACCGGTACCCTTTTAGAACCCTTTGCGGGTTCAACTACCACGCTGCTTGTCGCAAAAATGTTAGGTATTAATGCCGTCGGAATAGAGCTACTTCCCCCTTGTCATCTCGCTTGGGAAGCTAAATCAAAGATTTGGGATTATGATGTTGAGCAATTGAAACAAATTTATGCTCAACTGCTTGAAACACAACCCGCTGAATCAGCCGATAAATTCCCTCATATTACTATCACAGAAAGTGCTTTTTCTCGGCAAAATGAAAACGATGTGATGTTTTATACCGATTGGTTTAAGCAATTAAATCTTCGTGAACCAGAAAAGACGCTTTGCCAATTAGTGCTAACCAGTATTCTTGAAGATGTGAGTTATACCCGAAAAGATGGGCAATATCTTCGCTGGGATTATCGCGCCCTCAAAGTGCAAAATCGTAATACCCTCAGACAGGCTTTAGGAAAAAAACAGACAAAAAAAATAGATTTCGGCGCCATTCCAACCGTTAAAGAAACATTGCAACGGGCTTTTAGTACCGTTATCGCAGATATTACCTATTTGCAAACCCGTTCTTTGCCTCAGAGTCGTCAAACACTGCTTAAAGGTAATACGTTATTGATACTGCCCACGTTAGAAGCGAATCAATTTGCTGGTGTTATTACCTCGCCGCCTTATTGTAATCGGTATGACTACACAAGAACGTATGCCTTGGAAATCGCTTATCTGCAACCCAAACAAGCACTTCGTGATTTGCGACAAAGCTTACTTTCTTGTACGGTTGAAAATCGCCCTAAATTGAATCTGTTAAAAAAGCATTATCAGTCCGTTGGGCAAGCTACGAGATATCAGGACATTTTGAGTGTTGTGCAAAATAATAGCGTTTTAAAGGAGATTAATCAGGCATTACAAACCAGGTGGCAACGTGGTGATATGAATAACAAGGGCGTTTTAACAATGGTAGAACAGTATTTTACCGAATTGACTTTTGTTTTTGCCGAGATTTTTCGTACTTGTCAACAGGGTGCTATTGTCGCTTTTGTGAATGACAATGTGCGTTATGGGGGTGAAATCATACCGGTTGATTTATTAAGTACACAGTTAGCGGAAACAGTAGGTTTTGAACCGATTGCCGTTTATGTTTTGCCACAAAGAAAGGGAAATAGTAGCCAACAAATGGGCAAATTTGGACGCGAGGCTTTGCGTAAAAGCATTACTATTTGGAAAAAACGGGCGCATTCCCGTTTTCACGGTTAAGTAAGTACAACGAATTACGCGGATAAACGAATTTATTTAGTTAGTACAACGAATTACGCGGATAAACGAATTTATTGAGTTAGTACAACGAATTACGCGGATAAACGAATTTAGTTAGTACAACGAATTACGCGGATAAACGAATTTAGTTAGTACAACGAATTATGCGGATAAACGAATTTAGTTAGTACAACGAATTACGCGGATAAACGAATTTAGTACAACGAAACGCAGTTTTGGCCCGCCAATTACGCGGATAAACGAATTTAGTACAACTAATATTGCTCCTAAACGAATTAAAAACGCGGATAAACGTACTATCGATAAAATTTTACTTTTATCAATCCTTATATTATGCATAATCGCCATCGTTATTAAGAAATTCTGATTTCATTTCCACCTTTTTCAAGTACGTTCCGTATAACAAGAAAAAAAGGTGATGATTAACTTAACTAACTTTTTTTCAGTGCTAAAAATCCGATGTATTTGAGACATCGGTTTTTTTTAATAAAACGAGCAATTAACGCAACATGAAAAATATATTTGTTCCTCCGCTTTATTCCTGTCAAAATCCCCATATCGCGGATATCATCACGCCCCTAAAACCCGTCAAACCGGTTTCTTCTCCGTATTCAGAAATGATTTGTGCAGGCAAAAATACTTATGTCTATGATGCTCATACCTATCATACCAAAGTGCCGCCTGAAGGGATTGCAAAATTAATCGAATACTATACAAATCAAGGAGATGTGGTACTTGATCCATTTTGTGGCTCTGGGATGACGGGCGTGGCATGTAGCGATAGGGGGCGCGGTGCTATTCTTTGTGATATTTCACCGGCTGCCACTTTTATTGCTTATAATATGACGACACCGATTGATGGCAAAATTTATTGGGCGGCGATTCAAGAGATTTTAGAATCCGCCCACACACTTGAGCAAACCTTGTACACCACCCAATGTCGCACTTGTTTTCGTGAAACACCCATGCTTTATATGGTATGGAGCTATGGTATGCTTTGCCAATCTTGTCATCAAGAATTTATCTTATGGGATGTGGCACGCGATGAAAAAAAATCTGTGCGTGACAGCAAAATTAAATCAGAATTTAACTGTCCGCATTGTGATGCCAAACTCAAAAAGCGTGACTTAAAAAGGACTTGCCGATATCCGGTGGCGGTGGGATATCGTTGTTGTGAAAGTGGATTAAAAGAACAAGTTGTGCCACCAAATGAATATGATCTGAAAAAATTAGCATGGCTTGAACAAACAAACATTCCTAAACAGTTATGGTATCCAACGGATCAATTCAGAATGGGAGTTAATACCAAACAACCCATCGCGGCAGGAATGACGTCGGTTGATAAAGTCTACACAACGCGGGCGCTTTGGGCAATGTCCTTTCTTTGGGATAGGGCCGATAAATGGCCTGATCCAAAAATGCGGTTAAAATTATTGTTTACTTTAACCTCGTTATACAAACGAGTGACGGTATTTTCAGAATTTAGATTTTGGGGCGGCAGTGGTAATACCGCCAATTTAAATGTCCCTGCCATTATGAATGAACAGAATGTGTTTAAAACCTTTGAAAGGAAAGCGAAAACCATTAAACTCTATTTTGATCATGCGCCCAAAGTTAAACGTGAGGTACGCATCAGTACCCAATCGGCTTGTCACTTGGAACAATTACCTGATAAATCAATAGACTATGTTTTTACCGATCCACCCTTTGGTAGTAACATTAACTATTCTGAAATGAATTTTTTGTGGGAAAGTTGGTTAGGGGTTCATACCGATATTGTGGAAGAAGCCATCATCAATAAAACACAGGGCAAACAAACAAGGGACTATAAAATATTGTTGGAAAAAGCCTTTTCTGAAATGAAAAGAGTTTTGAAAGACAAGGGGTGGTTGACGGTGGTATTCCATAACTCATCCGCGCGGGTTTGGCAAACGTTACAAGCGGCTATTACTGATGCTGGCTTTTATATACAGGGTATCCAAACCTTTGATAAACAGCATGGTACCTTTAAGCAATTTGTTTCCGATAATGCCGTCGGATATGATCTTGTTTTACATTGTCAAAAAACGGCTCATCAGGTTTGTTTAAAACAAGAACAAAAGCAAATAGTATGCCAGCAAGTCGCGCAATTTATTCGAGAAGCATTGCGAGATTTAAAAGATTATCGCGTTCAATATTTGCACGTTTCCCGACAAGATGAACTAGACTATAGAAAATTGTATGCCCAATGGCTCACTCAAACGATTTCTAAAACGGTTATTGAATTAGATTTTAATGAGTTTAGGGAAATTGTTGATCAAGTTAAAAATGAATTTGCACAGAAGTCCAAACTTTAGTTTGCTAGGAGTCCAAACTTTAGTTTGGCAGGAGTCCAAACTTTAGTTTGGCAGAAGTCCAAACTTTAGTTTGGCAATGCCAGAGAATGTTTGGCAGTGCCAAGTTAAAACGGTTTATACTAATGAAAAATGAAAAATGAAAAGATTACATGACTATGTAATTTGACTGGGAGTCATTTTCACTGATTTGAAGTACCTTCCGTATAATCGTCAGCTATAGCGTTTGACGAAAAATAATTCCTTTCATTGCCAACAGCTAAGTACCCGTGCAAAAGTTTTCCAGTATTATGTTTTTGTTAGGTTTATTTTTTAAAAAGACCTGCACGGGTACTTAAAGCAGTTGTCTAAGAGCTACTGTCCCCTAAAGGGGACTAAATAATTATCTGAATATCTATAGTTTTAACTTGGCAGTGCCAAACCTGCCAAACGTTAGTTTGGACGACTGCCAAACTAAAGTTTGGACTCCAAACTAAAGTTTGGACGCCTACCAATTTTCATTAACGAGGAAACAAAATGACAACAAGTCAAACTATCTCCATAAAATCTGATCCAAGCACCGACATCGCTTGCCGCACCGTTGATCAAAAAGAGCGTTCCTTGTTGCGTAAAGTCATAGATCGCATCGCCGATCGTTGCCGCTCTCGCTCCTTGTTTATTTTGCACTACTGCACCGGGTGCGGCGCGATTGAGTTACCGCCCACTATCACTTCTCGCTTTGATTCGGAGCGTTTAGGGATTCAGCCAATGGTGACACCGCGCCAAGCGGACATTTTGTTGATTACCGGTTATCTGTCCATCAAAACGTTGAAGCGAGTCATTTTGAGTTATGAACAAATGCCAGGGCCTAAATATGTCATTGGCATGGGTTCTTGTACCATCAACGGTGGCATGTATTGGCATAGTTACGCTACCATTAAACGGTTGCAAGAATATCTCCCCGTTGATATGTATATGGCTGGCTGTATGCCAAGGCCGGAGGCCATTCAGCAAGGATTTTTGCAACTCATTGATAATATTGATAAAGGCCGTGCTAACGCTTGGCAGGAATATTACTGCAACTATGATTATTACTTGGGCAATCAGCAAGCGTTATTTGGCCCCGATTGGCATACACCGACAGATGTGATTGCTGAAGCGCAGCATTATCAACTGTTCTCTGAAAATACCCTTGGTGAACACACGGCCCTATTGGCTAAATTTGCCTCAGAATATGTCACGCAACCCATTCCTACTAAAGTATTGCAGCGCGAGGAAATCGTTGAATGAGCGAACAGTTACCGGAAGTCTTAGAATCCGTTTTTCGGGAAATTCCTAATCTTGTTTTTGAACAACAAGGCCCCCGCCGCTTGCGCGTCAAATTACGGGCGGATGCTCTCCCGGCTTTGTTAGAATTACTTAAAGGCCGCGCCGGCTATTTGCATTTGTCGGCCATTTCTTGTGTTGATTGGCCGCAACTTAATGAATTTGAACTGGTTTATCATTTGTGGTCTTATGAAGTTAAAAATTTGGTGTCGGCCCATATTTATATTCCTAAAAAACCGGGGCGCTATGTGTCAGTCTATGATCTTTACATCCCGGCGGCTTTTTTTGAGCGCGACATTCACGAAATGTTTGGCGTGTTCTTTGAAGGCTCGCCCAGTATGGAGCCGTTTATTCTTACAGAATGGTATGGGCCGCCACCTATGCTAAAATCGTTTTCTACGCTTGGCTATGTCGAAGAAACGTTTGGGTGGCAAGAGTATTCGCCTGAGTGGTTATCTTCAGTGAACAGTGTTCAGTGATCAGTTATCAGTGATCAGTTATCAGTTTTCAGTGATCAGTTTTCGCTCGATGATCAAGTTTTTAAGCCTTCACGCCTTGGGATAAATCCCAAGGCTAAAAGCTAAAGTTGGCTGAAGCCGACTAACAGGCTCAATGCCATTAAGTTAAGAGCCCCAAGGTTTTTTGTCAAAGGGCATTGACTAACAGGCTGGGTTTAGTCACCTTTAGGTTCCTGAACGCTTTTAGCCTTGGGATTTATCCCAAGGCGGGGGGGGGAACTTAGTGTACCTCTGTGATCTCTGTGTATTTGATAACTGATGAAATAACTGTTCACTGATACTGATCACTGAATTTGGTAACTGATAACTGATATACTCGGCGCGGGAACAAATTTAACTTTTGCTAATGAGGCAGGTGGGCAAGAAAAAGACTTTGCCCACCCTACTGATAACTGATAACTGATCACTGATCACTGATAAAATGCGTCCAGAAAATTATCATCCGGTAGAACACCCCGCCAGCCACGAGTTTGAACTGTATTTTGGGCCCAATCACCCCGGCATTGAAGGCAATTATGCCCTTAAAGTGCGCCTCAGTGGTGATGAGATCGTGGCTATAAGTGCCGATGCTGGCTATTTGCATCGTGGCTTTGAGAAAATTATGGAAGAGCGTTTATGGATCCAAAATGTTGCGCTCGTTCCCCGTATTTGTGTGCCTGATCCACCGCCGATGGAAGAAACTTATGCACGGGCGGTGGAAATGCTCGGTGGCTTGGAAGTGCCAGAGCGTGCCCAATGGATACGGGCTATGAATTTGGAAATGTCGCGTATTGCTGCACATCTCTTTATTGTCGGTGGCACTTCTGCTACCATTGGGCAATATAGCAGTATGTTCTGGGGTATTCCAGATCGTGATCGCATCCTTGATTTGTTTGAAGAACTCACGGGTGCGCGTATTTACGGTATGTATATTACTCCGGGTGGTGTGCGCCGTGACATACCAGAGGGTTTCTTGGATCGGCTCAGTCATCTGTTGGATTATTTAGAGGCCCGTTTGCCAGAGTACGATGATTTGTTTTTTGATAACCCGGTATTTCATCGCCGTGCTCAAGGTATTGGAGCGATGACGCAGGAACAAGCGTTAGAGTGGGGTGTGACTGGGCCTAACTTACGCGCCTGTGGCTTGCCTTTTGATGTGCGCCGCGATGATCCTTATTTGATTTATGACCAATTGGAGTTTGATATTCCTACCGAAACGGGCGGTGATGTTTTAGCACGAACTTTGGTAAGACGTTCAGAAATGATTGAATCTACTAAAATTTTGCGTCAAATTATTCAGCGTCTTCCCCATATCAAAGGCCCTATCCGTTGTGATTTGCCTAATCCGCTGGCTTGGAATGTGCCAGAAGGCGATGCCTACGCTCGCACGGAGGCGCAGAAGGGTGAATTGGCTTTTTATGCCGTTTCCAGCGGCGGTGCGAAACCTTGGCGAGTGCATGTACGCGGCCCTTCAAGTATGCATGCAGTGCAAGTGTTAGAAAAATTGTGCCTTGGTGGTAGGGTTGAAGATATTGCTATGATTATGTTTTCGCTGGATGCGTGCCCGCCAGAGGTGGATAGATAAGTACTGGGGTGGTGATGCTGGATAGCTAAAATGTTATTGAATTTGTACAATCATTTCGCGAAGAAATCCGTTTTTGCTGGATAGCTAAAATGTTATTGAATTTGTACAATCATTTCGCGAAGAAATCCGTTTTTAAATCCTTTTTTATATACAATCCTTGTGTTGAATATTAAAAATGGTTTTATGGCCCCCAAATCAGTGCCTAATAGCCATCTATCTACAAGGATTGTATATAATAAGGGATTTGTTTTCTTATTATTTTCGAGTTTATTTCATGCTGGATAGCTAAAATATTATCGAATTTGTACAATAATTTCGCGAAGAAATCCGTTTTTAAATTTTATCCAAGATTTCTCAAGATTTATCAAGATTTATCAAGATTTATCAAGATTTCTTCTTTCGTAGAAACAGAAACGAAATGACAAAAGCGCAAATTGTGTGAACTATAAGTCTAATGAGTTAGATGACTGAATTAATTAAAGTGATACAAGGCGATGCTATCATTGAATTAAAAAAAATCAAGAGTCATTCTGTTGATTTAATGATTGCTGATCCCCCTTATAATCTTGGAAAAGATTATGGTAATAACCATGATTTAAAAGGATTTGAGGAATATTTAGACTTTTCCTTATCTTGGTTACAAGAAGCGCATCGTATTCTTAAGCCGACTGGAACAATTTATGTGTTTATGGGAGTCCGATTTATCTCTTATTTATATGATATCTTAGATCAAAAACTTGGCCTGTATTTCAATAGCTGGATCACATGGCATTATACTCAAGGTATGGGTAAGAAAAAGGGCTTTTCTCCAAGGCATGATGATATTCTGATGTTTAATAAAAGTGACAAGTTTAAGTTTAATCTTGATAAGATCAGAATTCCTCAAAAATATTTTAGGAAGAGGAATAATATGTCAGGCGCGAATCCGGGTGATGTTTGGTCTTTTTCTCATGTTCATTATTCTAATCCTGAACGTGAAAATCACCCCACCCAAAAGCCGGAAGCGTTAATAGAAAGAATGGTTTTGGCTTCTTCTGAGGAAGGTGATTATGTGGTAGATCCATTTGCCGGCAGTGGAACTTCTTTAAGAGTTTGTCAACAACTTAAGAGAAAGTGTGATGGTATAGAGATCAATCCAGAGTACGTTTTTCTGATTAAAAACAGGTTGAATAAACCGTTTGAAGGTTTTGATAGTCGGGATCCGAGAATGGAGCGTGTGCCAAGAGATTTACCTAATGAGAGTCGTAGCGGCACGAACAATTTAAAGTTATTTTAGTGGGTTAAACCTCGGAGTAATGGCATTATTCGGAGGTTTGTCCCAAGAAAACTTCGGAGGTTTGGTTATTTTTCCAAGTGAATTAGAGGATTTGAATATGACTGATGATGAGGTTAAAAAGCGAGAGCAACATTTTGCGACGCTCAAATCTAAGTATCAAGTGAGGAGTGACTATGAAGATTCATCACCTTCTAGTCCTCTGTACTTCATCTTGCGAAAAGCTGACTTGGGAATTGAGCTACTTGAGTTCGAGCTTCATTGGTTGAAAGAACATAAACTTCATCAAACCAGTCAGCTCATTTTGCAAAAGCGAGTACGTAGTTCAGGAGAACTCCTAAGATTAGGAAGGGCAAGAGAATACCAACAAATGAAGGTTGAATTCTCCAATCTTAAGTCTAAGTACGAAGCAACACACTATATTCTTAGATGGCAAACGAGTCCTCTATACTTTATACTTTGCAAACTGGATTCTGGGTATCCGCCCACTGATTCAGAAATGAGATGGCTGACAGATAATCACTTTACTGAAACGTTAGCTATCGCTAAGAATAGCCATTTTGTGGCGCTAAAGGCGAAGTACCAAGCCAGTCAATATCAAGATTCATCTCTTTCTAGTCCACTGTATCCAATTTTGACGCGATTGGAGGCAAAAGAGCGGTTAAGTGATGAACAGGTGAGCTGGCTAAAGTCTAACGAACTTTTTGAAACGCTGGCCTTTTTTCAGCAACAAGAATCGGTTAGGGAAGCGTTGTTTGCCAAACTCAAAGACAAGTACCAAGCGACTCAACACTCAGCGTCCTCAGTCTCTAGCCCACTCTATCAAATCCTGCGAAATCTTGACGCGAGTAGGCCGTTGAATGTGTCAGAACGGGCGTGGTTGAAAGAACACGATCTGATAGAAACGCATCATTATGTTTCTCCAAGGACTCAAGCACTTTGCTTCTCTGATATCCAAGTATCACGTTTCGCACTATCAAGATAAACCGCCTTCTATTTGTAGCCAGTTATACGCTATTCTGAAAAATCTGGATAAAGGAAAGCGACTGGAACTGATAGATGTTGCTTGGCTAACCGGCGAGAAGCTGTTCTACCCTGAGAGTAAGATTTTCACCACTTACTACCAAATCGAAGCCACTTTTTATGAACAGGAGTATAAACGTACTGGCAATAAATGGAAGTTACCCAGTGCGAGCAGTCATTGGCGTAGCGCAAAAGAACCTAAGCACGCATTAACGCTGACGGAAAATCTTAACTTTGACAACATCAAGGAAAATAAGCTAAA
>NBMI01000160.1 GCA_002085445.1 Candidatus Parabeggiatoa sp. nov. 2 | reverse complement strand
ATAAGTTATTGTATTACATAATATTATTTTGTTTTAGTGCCCTTTAGGGTACTTGAGCTTTAAGCCATGAGCTTTAGCTCATGGCTTAATTTGCAACAACTCTAATAGATTAAGAAAAAAAGCCATTTTGACCCATTTCACGGACAGCCTGCATAACCATTCACTGATAAATGATAACTTACAACTAATAACTGATAACTAATAACGGATCAAAATGCTTGAAGAACGTGGTGTTGTCGTTGAAGTCAACGAACAATTTGCCGTTGTACAAACAACGCGCACAAGTCTATGTGGTCAGTGTGCTGCCAACAAAGGCTGTGGTACCGCCAGTTTGAGCCAGATGCTTGGGCAAAAATCTACCAACATTACAGTCGTCAATCACAAAGGCGCGAAAGTTGGCGATAAAGTTGTGATAGGCCTAGAAGAACAGGCCTTGCTTAAAAGCTCACTGCTCTTGTACTTGCTCCCTTTGCTCGGTCTGTTCGCTGGCGCTATTGGCTATGAGATGTTGGCCGCGTATGTCCAATTTCCTCGCTCAGAAATCTTAACCGTGTTGGCGGGCTTACTCGGATTACTCGCGGGATTTTTGTGGGTCAAGCGAGTGATTGTCAAAATGTCTGAGGATACACGCCTAATACCCGTGATACTTAAAACAGAATGCTAACCCAACGTGCAACTCTTTTTTCTTAAAGTCCAAACCTAAAGGTTTTGAGCCAAACCCGCCTTTAATTCCTTGAAAAGCGCTCGCGCTTGGCATCTTATGGATAGAAATTGTTGCACTTTAGGTAATGGTAGTGTGTTAAGATAAATGCCTGAGCGTAACCAAGTACCATCGCTCCTAAAAATGGGTAGAAACCAAGTTCTTTTGATAAACTTGGCCCATCGATATTTAATACCCGATTAATACTTGCACCGGGACAAACCCTCGCGCTCATCCCAATCAAAAGCAAGTTGCGGGGGCCCATAAGCATCGATGCGCTAAACCATAACTGGTTGTAACTCGTCAGGCTAAAAATGGAGCGATGCAAAAACGGATACCAGAGTTTTTTAATCGCAGCCTTGGCAAAAGCCAAGGCTTTTGCTTAACTTAATGGCAGTGTCGCTAAACCCCCCCTAACCCCCTTTTTGGGGGGAACGCCGCCATGAAGAAAAGCGAGGGCTTGTGACGGTGCAAAGCACAATTATACCTAGGCGACTTAATAAGGTGAGTTCTACTTTAATTAATGTCAATAGGTTATAAAACATTTGAGGGCGCATTCCCAAAAAACGGGACGCAAGTCATTTCGACGCGAGTCAAAATCTATTGGGCCTCAAGATTTCTCGCATTCTGAGAAATGACACGGTGTCTATCCTGAGGTTGGTCGCCCGTAAAATCAATGAGTTATATGAGCTACCCGGAAAAAGGGAATGCGCCCCAACATTTGATCGAGCCTTATAATTTATAAAAGTCTAATATTTATCAAGAAGTTATAAAACAATACACTCTTAAATAAAAATCGCTGGGGCTTTTCTTAAAGGGATCAAAGGAAGCCGAATTATCACCCAAATAATAGTGTGGTTTTAAAATATAAAAGAGTTTGATATTCAAATAGTTAAATGTAATAGGTTGATTGAATTTGTATTGATAACTTATTTAAAAATAAGTATAACTCACATTAATAGACTTTCCGCCGTCATAATTTGCGCTTTTTGGCCGCATCCGCCCCCCTAAATAAAAAGGGGTGAATTCCATGATCAAAAGTTCATAAAAATGACGTTGCGAAGTATAAATACCTGATTAATAAACAGGAGTCATTATGAAACGCTATTTATCGAGATATGTCTTAGGGGTTTGGTTGGTTGTTGGGCCATTGTCGGCCCCACTTGAGGCGGCACAATGGCCTGATTTTACCAAACTGGTAGAAAAGTATGGCCCCGCCGTAGTCAATATCAGCACGACTGCCAAAAAAGAAGAAAGGAAAGACGGCCCCATTTATCCTGGCATTCCAAGTATACCGAAGGACAGCCCTTTCCACGATTTTTTCCGTCACTTTTTCGATGAAGAGAATGAATTTGAAGAGTCTCGTCCCTCAACTTCACTCGGTTCCGGCTTTATCATTGGAAGCGATGGCTATATCGTCACCAATAACCATGTCATTGATGAGGCTGAAGAAATCATCGTGCGTTTAACTGACCGCCGAGAATTTGTTGCTGAACTTCAAGGTGCCGATAAACGCAGCGATATTGCCTTGCTGAAAGTTGAAGCGACTAATCTGCCGACGGTCAGGCTAGGGGCTTCGAGTGACCTGAAAGTCGGTGAGTGGGTTTTGGCGATAGGTTCACCGTTTGGGTTTGAACACTCAGTCACCGCCGGCATCGTCAGTGCGAAAGGCCGAAGTTTGCCTAACGACAACTATGTGCCCTTTATTCAAACCGATGTGGCGATTAATCCGGGTAACTCCGGCGGCCCCTTATTTAACTTGGATGGCTTTGTTGTCGGGGTCAACTCGCAAATCTATAGCCGCACAGGCGGATTTATGGGTTTGTCGTTTGCCATCCCAGTTGATGTGATGAAAAAGGTCGTTGAACAGTTGAAAGCCTCCGGCAAAGTCTCACGCGGGTGGCTAGGCGTTCTGATTCAAGATGTCACTCGTGAATTGGCCGAATCATTTAGCATGGACAGGCCCCAAGGTGCCCTAGTAGCTAAAGTTCTACCCGACAGCCCCGCCACGGCAGCTAAATTCAAAGTGGGTGATATTATTATCAAATTTGGCGGCAAAAACATAGAACGGTCGGCTGACTTGCCACCCATCGTGGGCAGTACCAATGTGGGTTCAAAAGTTGCTACAACCGTCATACGCCAAGGCAAACAAGTAACACTTGAAGTCACTATTGGCGAATTGCCATCTGAGGAGGACGTTCAATTAGCGCTCAGAGGTAGCAAAGGTGGTCAATCGGCAATCACCAGCAAGCGCCTTGCCTTGTCTGTCATTGATTTGGATGAGAACAAACGGGACGAACTTTCTATCAGCGAAGGCGGCGTATTGGTACAACGTGTTGATGCGGGGCCGGCACGCGATGCTGATATCCGCAAAGGTGATGTTATTCTGATGATAAACAACATCAATATCGAAAACGTCAATCATTTCAAGGAAATAGTCAGTCAAGAGAGCGATACAAAGGTGCCGGTACTGGTACATCGGCGTGGTTCTCCACTCTTCTTGGCACTTACGATTCCCGCGAAATGACAGCCAGCCTTGACACTCTACACGCGAGTAGGGTGCCACCTTTGTGAACAGCTGCAATTGGAATTGTTTCAACAGCAGTACGGTTTTTCCTTAAATGTCGTGGATATTGATGCAGACAGTTATCTGAAGTTGCGCTATGGTGAACGAGTCCCGGTTTTAGCGGCCGGGGATATGGATATTTGTTATTATCATTTAAATAAAGATTTTCAGGCAAAAGTTTCCGCTGCGGAAACTTTTGTTAGAATTTCTCGGAGCCTCTTGAAATGGCAGACAAAAGCTGGGGTGGTAAATTGTGTTTCAGGCAAAAGTTTCCGTTGCGGAAACTTTTGCCTTTCAGGCTAAAGTTTTTCGGAGAAAAACTTTAGCCTGAAATTGTGAATTGTGAATTAAAAGCTAATCAATAAGTTATTGTTTTTAAAATCATTAAAAAAGGCGGAATAAAAATGGGATCAAGTTTTAGAACCCGTTGGAACCTCCTTTTCACCACCCCAGACAAAAGCACCCCTCACCCTAATATTAATAATTAATTATTAACAATTAATTATTAATTAGTAATGATAACAGTCACTTAAGTGCTAAAGGGGCCTTCATTAACCCCTAGACTGACGAAAAATTTTAACAATTTTTTTTGTGTACAGACTTATGGATCATAGTGATTGATAAAGGGAGGAAACAGTCCAAGATGCAAGCCCCCCCCTTTTAAAAAGGGGGGCTAAAGGGATTTTTTCCTATTTAGAGTGCATCCTCACCCTCACCATAAGGGATAGGGGAAAGGAGATTGAGGGTTCCAGTTGAAGGGTAGGGAGAGGGAGGAGGTGGGGTGGTGAAAATTGTTAACAATTAATGATTAATGATTAATGATTAATGATTTAAATGATATTTGTTTTTAAAATAATTTTACTAAGCGGAATAAAAATGGGATCAAGTTTTAGAACCCGTTGAAACCTCCTTTCCACCACCCCAGGGAGGAGGCGAGGTGTGTTATCATTTGATAACAGTTGTTGTATTTTTGTAGTATTACTGAGTGTGACCTCAATTTGAGGTCACGTTTTTAGCATTATCTACATCAAACAAAGATCACACTCGTATTACTTGTCTACTACCAAGTTTGCAAAAAACTGCTGATAAGTCAGTATAGTCAGTTCTCAGTTGGCAAGAGGAAATCACCAATTACCTGATAACTGATAACTGATAATTGATAACTGATAACTGCATGAAGCATATCCGTAATTTTGCTATTATTGCCCATATCGATCATGGCAAGTCTACTCTCGCTGATCGCTTTATCCAAATTTGTGGGGGCTTGACTGAGAGGGAAATGTCGCAACAAGTCCTAGATTCGATGGACTTGGAACGTGAGCGAGGCATCACCATCAAAGCCCAAAGTGTGACGCTTAATTATCAAGCCAAGGATGGACAAAGCTACCAACTCAACTTCATTGATACACCCGGTCATGTGGATTTTTCTTATGAAGTTTCACGTTCATTGGCGGCCTGTGAGGGTGCGCTATTGGTAGTTGATGCTGCACAAGGGGTAGAGGCCCAAAGTGTTGCTAACTGTTATACCGCCATTGAGCAGGGACTTGAAGTGCTACCGGTACTCAACAAAATTGATTTACCGGCTGCCGAACCACAGCGTGTTATACAACAAATTGAGGACATTATTGGGATTGAAGCCGAAGAGGCTGTGCGCGTGAGTGCGAAAACCGGTTTGGGGGTTGAGGAATTACTTGAATCGTTGATACAGCGTATCCCACCGCCTTCGGGTTCTAAAGAGGAACCTTTGACCGCCCTTATCATTGATTCTTGGTTTGACAATTATTTGGGCGTGGTTTCTTTGGTGCGTGTCATGCAGGGCCGCTTGCACAAACGGAAAAAAATCCTAGTGATGTCAACCGGGCGGCGCGTTCAGGTGGAAAAAGTGGGCATTTTCACTCCAAAACCACAAGATCGTGAGGTACTCAAAGCGGGCGAGGTGGGATTTGTGGTGGCTGGCATCAAAGATATTGATGGTGCGCCCGTTGGCGATACCTTAACAGATGCAGTGGGGCCGGTTGATAAACCCTTGCCCGGCTTTCAAGCTATCAAACCTCGTGTTTTTGCTGGCATGTTTCCCATTGATGCCAACGATTATGAGGCCCTCCGCGAAGCGTTAGCAAAATTGCGCCTCAACGATGCGGCCTTACATTATGAACCAGAAACTTCTCAAGCCTTGGGCTTTGGCTTTCGTTGCGGTTTTTTGGGCCTGTTGCATAAGGAAATTGTGCAGGAGCGTTTGGAGCGTGAATATGGATTGGATCTGATTACTACCGCCCCCACTGTCGTTTATGAAGTGCTCACGACGACTGGTGAAGTGTTAATGGTGGATAATCCGGCCGATTTGCCTCCACCCAATCAGATTGCTGAAATGCGCGAGCCGATTGTTGAAGCTAATATGCTGCTGCCGCAAGATTATTTAGGGAATATTATCAATCTCTGTATTGAGAAACGGGGTGTTCAGAAAAAGTTGCATTATACGAGTTCACAAGTCACACTGACTTATGAATTACCCCTGAGTGAGATGGTGTTGGATTTTTTTGATCGACTTAAATCGGTCAGTCGTGGCTACGCTTCCTTAGACTATACGTTTTTGCGCTTTCAATCCGCTGACTTGGTAAAATTTGATGTCCTCATCAATGGCGAGCGCGTTGATGCTCTCTCTGTCATAGTCCATCGAGAGAAAAGTCAATTGCAGGGGCAGGAACTTGTCAAAAAAATGAAAGAAGTAATACCAAGGCAAATGTATGACGTGGCAATACAGGCTGCTATCGGTACACATATTATTGCTCGCCAAACCGTCAAAGCATTTCGCAAAAATGTCACGGCCAAATGTTATGGGGGGGATGTGACTCGTAAAAGAAAACTCCTTGAAAAACAAAAAGAAGGGAAAAAACGCCTGAAAAAAGTGGGGGCGGTAACGATACCCCAAGATGCGTTTTTAGCGATACTGCAGGTTGGAAAAAAATAAAATGGGAGTTTAGGAGTTTGGGCGTTTGGCCGTTTAGGCGTTTAGGCGTTTAGGAATTTGGGAGTTTAGGCGTTCATGAGTTCAAAAGTTTAGGGAACTTACACTGATAACTGATAACTGATAACTGATAACTGATAACTGATAAATAACGGGTAACGGAAAAAATGAGTTGGAATTTGGATTTGGCAACGATTTTAGTTTTGTTAACGCTCGCCAGTGGATTGATTTGGCTATACGACAAGATATTTTTAGCGCCCCGGCGTGCTAGGGCTAAGGCGGGTTTGTCGGTACATGCGAGTGATGCCTCTCATAAAGAGGCCGTACAGGAGCCGTTTATAGTCGATTTAGCGCGTTCTTTGTTTCCAGTCTTTTTGATTGTTCTGTTGTTGCGCTCTTTTCTGGTTGAACCGTTTCGTATTCCCTCAGGCTCCATGATGCCGACTTTGTTGATTGGAGACTTTATTTTAGTCAATAAATTCCGTTATGGCATCCGCCTACCTGTGGTTAATAGCAAAGTTATTGAGATAGGGGAACCCCAACGGGGTGATGTGGTGGTGTTTCGTTATCCTAAAGACAACTCTACCCCGTATATAAAACGGGTGATTGGTTTGCCCGGCGATCAGATAGAATATAACCAAGCGAACAAAATGCTGTATATTAATGGTGAGCCGGTGCCCCAACATTTGGTCGATACGTATATAGGCGAAGGCCAAGGCAGTAACATGACGGGACACAAGCAGCGTATCGAATACTTGCCCGGGGCCAAGCATGCGATTTTGATCAATAGTGACAGAGGACAAAAGGCACCATTTGAGAAATGGACGGTTCCTGACAATGAGTATATTGTCTTCGGTGATAATCGTGACAATAGTCGCGACAGTCGTTTCTGGGGCACGGTGCCAGAAGAAAATTTGATAGGCAAAGCCTTTTTTATTTGGATGAATTGGGATTGGGAAAATGGTGGCATCAGTTTCCAACGAATAGGGACACCTATTCAGTAGAGTTGTTTCTTTTTAATTTTGACTTAGGTGGGCGAGCGAATGGCGAACGGCGAAGCGGTTAGTATTTTTTATTAACACATCCGATGTTTAGCTTTACGAGGATGTGTTTTCCAATATTTACGGGTGTGTTCCACTTGTTTTTTTAGCAGGTTTTTATCGATAGGGCCTTCAATCAAATCAATTCGCCAACATGGCCCTCAAACGCCATGTTTTAGACACTTTGGTTTTTAAGACGGAACTTAACGAAAAATCGGTGAAAATGACAAAATGATTGTTATTAACACATCCGATGTTTAGCTTTACGAGGATGTGTTTTCCAATATTCCGATAAAATTTATAGACTTATCATTGAGTTAATCATTTTTCATTTCCAGGCAAAAGTTTTTCGGAGAAAAACTTTTGCCTGGAATTCATTTTTCATTAGTATATGGTAAGCCATTAACAAAAGCTATTAACATCAATTTTAAAACGGGGCCCTCAAAAGAAACCTTAAGGTTGGAGCGGCAAGACAACTCTTTCGTTGAAAGGATAAGTGGGACACACCCGTATTTATTCTGAGAGTGCCGGAAAAGTCTGTAATTCATTGATTTTTAGTTAGGCGTATCTGCATAAGTCCTTGAAAACTGTTTTTGCCACCGTAGCGGCGTTTTTTTTAGATTGAGCAGAAGGATGCCATTCGTCCCAAAGCTATTCGCCTCAAAGCCATTCACATTGAAATTATTTGGGAACAACTCTGGTTACTTACAAAGAGGAGTTGGTACAATGAACATCAACAAGTATCAACAACGCGGATTAGGCAAGCTCAGCTTGTTCGTTTTGATGTTTTTTGTCGTCGTTATGATTGTTCTTGTGTGGATGATTGGACGCTATCGCATTCCTTCCGCTGCAATGATGCCCACCTTACTGATTGGAGATTTTATTTTAGTCAATAAATTCAGTTACGGCATCCGCCTACCCGTCGTTAATACCAAAGTTATTGAGATAGGGGAACCCCAACGGGGTGATGTGGTGGTGTTTCGTTTTCCCCCAGACAACTCTACCCCGTATATAAAACGGGTGATTGGTTTGCCAGGTGATCAGATAGAATATAACCAAGCGAACAAACTGCTGTATATTAATGGTGAGCCGGTGCCCCAACATTTGGTCGATACGTATATAGGCGAAGGCGCGGCTAGTCGTATGACGGGATACGAACAGCGCATCGAATACCTGCCCGGGGCCGAGCATGCGATTTTGGTCAATAGTGACATAGGACAAAAGGCACCGTTTGATAAATGGACTGTTCCTGACAATGAGTATATTGTCTTCGGTGATAATCGTGACAATAGTCGTGACAGTCGTTTCTGGGGCACGGTGCCAGAAGAAAATTTGATAGGCAAGGCCTTTTTTATTTGGATGAATTGGGATTGGGAGAATGGCTGCATCAATTGGCAACGAGTAGGGACACGTATTTACTAACTTTACGCTAGGTTCTACTTTTTTAACTGATTGAATTTATGGGATATTCAGTCAGTACCCGTTCGACTGGGTTTACAAAAACAAGTCTGTTTTTGAGTGTGATCTCCATTTGAGGTAAAGTTTTTTTTGTAAACCACCCTTTTAAATTTTGTTGCCGGCCCCAAAATACCCGACGACGGTGGGCAATACATTGGGTGGTGCATTTGCTAGAACTCTATTTCTTAATCAAACCTAATCAAAGCGACTTATTTCCGTTAAGTTTTAGACTTTTATATTTTAACACTTTACTTCTTTACTTTT
>NBMI01000011.1 GCA_002085445.1 Candidatus Parabeggiatoa sp. nov. 2 | reverse complement strand
TTATTTATAATGACTTTTAAATCAATCCGTCAAAAAAACACACACAAGCTTTACTGGCTCATTTCACTCTATGGCCCACAATTTTCCTGTTATTAACGTATTAATGTTAAGGGTTTAATCGTCAAAAAAATTTGTAATTCAATTAATTATTTTCAAACAATTGATTCCTGTCAAATTAAATGACCGAAATCGCGCCCCCGTATCGTTGTACGGAGCCGGAGCCACTCCCCCTTTGCGAAAGGGGGGAAATCAAAGGCAAATACTCTTGACTTTGGTGAAATTTTCTGGGCTGATGTCGGCCTCTTTTAAGGCTGCGAGAATGACATCGCGTTGCGCCGGTGAGCGAGGGGCAGTAATGAGCGAGCGTTTGGCCGCCATGATTCACCGCCGAGCCTTTGATAATCCCATAAATGTGATTGTGGGCACGGATGGCCTCATATTTATGTTGTAATAACAGCACACCCACACCTTCACCCAATGCCATACCGTACGGAAAAGGCCCGTTTGTAGTAGGCGATTTATCGCCTCACGCGCAGTCGTCCAACTGAAGTTTGGCAGAGTAGTGATACGCGGGTCTCTGTTATTGACCTATTTTTTGGCAGGTTTTTGGACTATCGATTTTGAGGGCCATAAAAGACTTACGTCGGCAAAAGTTTCGCTCCGCAAACTTTTGCCGACGTTTCAGTTTTCAAATTAAGTTATGGCCCTCTGTCGCGCTTACAGTTTGAGACTTTTTGTAGGTGTTTTGTTGCTTAACTTAATGGCATTGACACCTTCGCCGGGGACATAACCATTAGCGTCTGTCTTTGTCAAAGGTTTTGCATTGTCCATCCGAGCTTAACATGCGCGTTTTGGAAAAGGGAATATATTTCCACGGCTTTTTATTTAAACTCACGCCGGCCGCAATGGCATAATCACTTTCACCTGATGCCAAGCGTGACTTTGGCATGATGCAAAGCCACCATGGAGGCCGCACAGGTCGCATCAACCGACAGGCTCGTACAGGCAAGTCCAAAGTATTATTGTGCGATTGGCTTTTCGAAAATCATAAATACCTGTTATGAGTTTTCCCGTATTATGGCTAAAAAAGTGTCACAAAAAAGAGGGCGCGTATTCTACACTTTTGATTGGTGTATTGCAATTTTTTGTCTGGGGGGATGAGAAATTATAGTTTATTCAATGAGTTATAATAAAAAAATCCTAGAAATAATGGGTAATAGGTAACGGGTGACAGCTAAAAGTCATAATGAAGGGCAGTCATAAGCCGATTACCAATTACCAATTACCAATTACCAATTACCAATTACCAATTACCAATTACCAATTACCAATTATCAATTACCAATTACCATTTTATCGCGGCTTTCATTAAATTAAAGGAGTCCAAACTAACGTTTGGCACGTCCAGTCCAAATTAAAATTTGGACTCCAACAAATTAAAGGAGTCCAAACTAACGTTTGGCACGTCCAGTCCAAATTAAAATTTGGACTCCAACAGATTGTTGTTAAGGAGGAAAACAATATATGAATCATTCCACTGCTACTTCAAATCCGCCATTTTGGCTCAGTCGCCTTGTCAATCAGTACATTCTCGCGTCTAGCATTCTCGCGTTGCTGATTATTGCCGGGTATTTCCTCATTCAGTGGGCGCTGTCTCAACACGCTAGCGACGCTCACATCATCAATATGGCTGGGCAACAACGGATGCTCAGTGAAAACATCAGCAAAACGGCCCTTCTCATTCAAATAACAACCAACGCTCAAGAACGAACTGAGCATATGGATAAATTGAGTAACCTACTGAATTTATCGGAAAAATACCATCAAGGGCTACAATTTGGTAACGCTGATATGGGGTTGCCAGGCAAAAATAGCGTAACAGTCACACGCCAGTTTGCTGACTTGCAGCCGCACTATCAAGCGCTGAATGTCGCCGCTAACAATTTGTTGTTGGCAACCGCCCGGCAAAACGCAGCTGATTTGGACAACTCTGGAGAGATAGCCGGGCTTGTCAAACAAATTGTTGCTGAACAAAAGGCCTTTGTACAGCAAATGGATGTGATTGTATTTCAATACGAAACAGAGGCCACGGCCCACCTTAACCAAGTCAAGTGGCTGAGTACCCTTGTTGTCATTATCACCCTCATCGTTTTATTGCTTGAAGGCTTGTACCTATTTCGGCCGGCCGTGCGGCAAATTCCGCAAAGATTGCCAGATTCAATTAAAGCCAAAGAGCAAATTCAGGAGAGGGAAACACTGTTACAGGCTATTTTGGATAATTCGCCATCGGCTATCTATGTCAAAGATATCCAAGGTCGCTATCTTTTTATCAATCGACAGTTTGAAAGACTTGTACACCTCACTAAAGCCGAAATTATTGGTAGGAACGACTACGAAATTTTCCCAGCAGAGACAGCCGAACACTTTCAAGCTCAGGATATCAAGGCATTAGAAGCTAACGCACCTATTCAATTTGACGAAAAAATGCCATTAGAGGATGGTTTACACACCTATATTGCCACTAGGCTCTATGAGCCGAGTGGAAATATCTATGCCGTCTGTGGCATTTCCACTGCGATGACTCACCGTCAACAAGCCGACGCGTTGCCGGAAAGCGAAGCCATGCTGCGGGCTTTGTTAAATGCCATTCCAGAAAGTGCGTTTCTTCTGGACAAAAATCGCATTGTGCTGACTGCTAACGAAACAACTGTCCAACGCTTGAATACCACGCTGGAGCGCTTTGTGGGGAGTCAAGTTCACGATTGGTTACCACCTGAAGTTGCTGAAAGTAGAAATAAACAGCTAGAGAAGGTTTTTGAGTCAAGGCAGTCTCTCCATTTTGAAGATATGCGCGATGGTAGGTATTTTCACAGCTTTATTTGTCCAGTTGCCACTCAAGAGAAAGCCATCACCAAAGTTGCTGTGGTTGGTATTGACATTACCGAGTACAAACAAACACAGATAGAATTCTGCAAACTGAATGACGAGTTAGAAGATCGCGTTTTTCAGCGCACTCGCCAACTGGAAATCACTAACCAAGAACTGAAAGCCGAAATGGCCTCACGTCATCAAACTGAAATGGCACTGAAAGCCAGTGAAGAACGCTATCGGCGGATTGTGGAGACGGCCCAAGAAGGTATTTGGATCATAGACGCTGAGGCGAAAACGACTTTTGTGAACCAACGTATGGCTGACATGTTGGGCTATCGCATTGAAGAAATGCCAGGCCGTCCAATGTATGATTTCATGGATGAGGTGGCTTGTCTTGAAGCAGATCAATATTTTGAGCGGCGCAAACAGGGAATAGAAGAACGCCATGATTTTCGGTTTCGGCACAAAAGTGGTTCAGATTTATGGACAATTATCAGTACCGCTCCCTTTTTTGATGATCAAGGTAAATTTGTGGGTGTGCTCGGCATGGTTGTTGACATCACCGAGCGTAAGCGAATGGAGGAACAACTCCGACGTTCCGAAGAACTACACCGTGTTATCTTGAATAGTATTTCAGATGCAGTACTCCTGACAGATGACAAAGGACGATTCGCCTATATTTTCCCCAATATTGAGAACATTTTTGGGTTTTCCATTGAAGAAATGCAAGCCTTTGGCAACATATCAAGATTACTCCCAGATAACTTGATTTCGCTTGATGACTTGAAACGGTTGGGAGAACTCCAAAACGTCGAATGTGAAATGAGGAATAAGTCAGGACAAATCTTGTCATTACTCGTCAATGTGAAGCGCGTGTCTATCAAGGAAGGTACAATACTTATACTTTACACTTGTCGTGACATTACCCAACGCAAACTGGCTGAACAAAACTTTCGACAACTCTTGGAAAGTGCGCCCGATGCCATGGTGATTTTTAATCAACAAGGCACCATTGTTCTCGTCAACGCGCAGACAGAAAAACTCTTTGGTTATGCACGGGCTAATTTACTCGGCATGCCAGTAGAAATCCTGATACCAGAACGCTATAGACACCAGCATAACCTTCACTGGAACAATTATTTTAATGATCCTCACCCACGGCCGATGGGGGCGGGTATGGAACTTTATGCTTTGCGCCAAGAAGGCTGCGAGTTTCCGGTGGAAATCAGTCTTAGCCCCATTGAAACCGCAGAAGGTCTTCTGGTTTCAAGCACGATTCGTGACATCACTGAGCGTAAGCAAGCTGAAGAAACATTGCGAAATATTGTTGAAGGTGTCTCAGCCACAACCGGGACTAATTTTCTCCAAAAGTTGGTTGAATATCTTGCCCAGATGTTCGAAGTGAAATATGCTTTTATAGGTCAACTGTTGGCGGATAAGCCTAAAACACTGAGGACACTTTTTATCGTGGCTGACAACCGGTTAATTGACAATGTTGAGTATGATTTACGCAATACCCCTTGTGAGAAGGTTATCACCGGTGAGGCTCCCTGCTGTTATTGTCCCCAAGGCGTTCAACAATGCTTTACGAATTCTCTATTGGATCAAATGGCAATTGAAAATTGTATTGTAACGCCACTTGTTGATGCCCACGGCAAGGTAATGGGTTTGATAGCGATTATGGATGATAAGCCGCTGAATAAAAAAGAATGGATAGAATCTCTGTTACAGATTTTTTCCGCACGCGCATCTGCGGAATTGGAGCGAATACACGCCTTGGAAGCGTTAGAACAAGAACGATCTTCTTTAGCCCAGCGCGTGGAAGAGCGCACGGCCGAATTAATGACCGCCAATATGGAACTGGCTCGCGCGGCCCGCCTCAAGGACGAATTTCTCGCCAACATGAGCCACGAATTACGCACCCCGCTGAATGCGATTCTGGGAATGTCGGAAGTGCTGCAAGAGGGGACTTATGGTTCCATCAATAAGCAACAAGCCAAATCTCTTCGCATCATTAAGGAAAGTGGTGACCATTTGTTGTCTCTTATTAATGATATTCTCGATCTTGCCAAAATGGACGCGGGTAAAGTGAAGTTAGAAATTATCCCAGTGTCGGCCGAAGGAATTGCCAATACCTGTCTGCGCCTTGTTAAGGAATTGGCGCTGAAAAAACGCCTCAAACTCTCTACCACCTTCGACATTGCCGTGACGAGTATTCAAGCTGATGAACGTTATTTAAAGCAAATGTTGATCAATTTGTTGAGTAATGCCATTAAGTTTACGCCAGAAAAGGGTATGGTCAATTTAGAAATCCGCGGTAATGCCAAACAGGGTAGAGTTGAGTTTATCGTCTCGGATACCGGGATAGGCATCCCTGAAAAAGATAGGGAATATCTATTTAAACCCTTTGTGCAACTGGATGGCGGCCTTAATAGAGTGTATGAAGGCACCGGGTTAGGTTTGTCCTTAGTTTATCGTTTAGCAGAAATGCACGGTGGCGGTGTTTCTGTCGAAAGTGAGGTAGGTAAAGGTAGCCGCTTCACCATTTTATTACCTTGGCAACCCGAGGACGAGGAATCACCGCCCGACGACGAACAGCACAGCACTCAATCGGCCGAGGCGGTAAACGTGCTACATACCTCGGCAGTCATTTTGTTAGTGGATGATAATCCAACCGTCATCGAAACACTGTCTGACTATCTCAAAACCAAGGGTTACCAAGTCATTCAGGCCTACAATGGGGTACATGCTATTGACAAAGCGATGGAAGTACATAAGGAACGTTGTTTGGAAGCCGGCGCGAATGATTATTTGAGCAAACCGGTCAATTTTAAAGCATTGATAGCGGCCATTGAAAGGTTGTTGTAAGACATTGGAGTCGGCCTGATTTATCTTGGACATTGGAGTCGGCCATATTTTTCTTGGATATTGAGGGTTAAAACGGGCGCATTTCTATTTTCTTAGCAGTGAGGGCAACCATAAAGGATTGCCCCTACATTACATCTAGGGGAGGCCGTGCGAGGGTACCAACCCCGAAGGGGTTGAATGTGCACAAGTAATAGTCGCTAAAGCGACTACTACAAACCGGACTACTACAAACCGAGGAATTATGAAAACCAACGAAAAAAACCTTACTAAGCGCATTCTTATTCCTCTTGGCTTGACGTTAGTCATCTTGCTGACAATTTCTATTGTCAGTATTTACTGGCTCCAGCGCCTACATCTTAACGAGAAACTGGAAAAGCATCTTGAAGAAGTTGAACAATTGTTCCAAATGAAATTGGATGAAGATGCCAAAGTTTTGGAAAGCCAGATTAATCTCCTGCAATTGGATAAAAATATACAAAATGCCTATCTCGCCAAAGATAGAGATGCTTTGCTTCGCAATGCAATGCGAATTTTTAACGCTATCCGCACCAAATACCAAGTGACACATTTTTATTTTATTGATGTGGATAAAGTTTGCTTTTTGCGCGTACATAATCCTCCGCGCTACGGAGATACTATACCTCGGTTTACGTTGGCGGGTGCTATGCGTCAAGGTGTACCCGTTTATGGCATTGAGTTGGGTAAATTTGGAACATTCACCTTGCGTATTGTGTATCCTTGGCGAATAAACGGTGAACTCGTCGGTTATATTGAACTCGGAAAGGAAATTGAATATATCACCGTCGCACTTAAGAAAATTTTGGATGTAGAACTGTTTTTTTTCATCAAAAAGTCTTTTCTTAATCGTGCCGACTGGGAAGAAGGTTTAAAAATGATGGGACGCCGTGGGAATTGGGCACAATTCCCTCAATTCGTTATTATTGATAGAACTATGCCAATTTATAAAGCGTTCAACGACTCTTTAGACAAGCTCTCATCACATTCCAAAGATGAACACCTTACAACCCGCCTGAAAGTCTCTATCGGTGATAAACAGTATCATGGCGGATTTGTGCCCCTAATTGATGTAGGCAACCGCAAACTGGGTGATATTATTGTTCTCAATGAGGTTTCAAAACAAGAAACTGCGCTACAAACATTATCAGTCATGTTGATAACTTTCTCTGTTGTCATCGGCGGCGGGTTGTTTGGATTTTTCTATATTTTTATTGGTCGTATAGAAGCTGAGCTTCTCAAAGTTTACCGTGAGCTAATAGCGGCCGAAAAACTCAAAAATAAATTGGCGACGGAAAAATTTCAACAACAAGGTGAATTTTTGCAATCTGTCATAGATTCACTTGATCATCCCTTTTATATTATCAATACCAACAATTATCAGATTGAAATCGCAAACTCAACCACACAAGCACTCGGTTTATGGCCCCAAGCGACATGCTATGCTTTGACACATAAAAGAAGCGAACCTTGCACCGGTATAAATGATCCTTGCCCACTCAAAGAAGTCAAGAGCACTAAAAAGCCTATTATTGTAGAACATATCCATTTCGATAAAGAGGGCAATCCCAGAAATATCGAAGTACACGGCTTTCCCGTTACTGATCAACAGGGCAATATTACCCAAATGACCCGACAATTGGAAGAATTACAAAAAGAAAGACTGTATCAACTCAACAAAGCGTATGAACGTTTCGTGCCCAGTGAATTTTTGAGTTTGTTAGATAAACAAAGCATTCTTGATGTCCATTTAGGCGATCAAGTTGAAAAAGAAATAACGGTTCTGTTTTCTGATATTCGGGAATTTACCCGTTTGTCGGAAAAAATGACACCGCAGCAGAACTTTGAATTTATCAATACCTATTTAGGCCAAATGGCACCGATTATTCATCAATATAATGGTTTTATTGACAAATATATCGGTGATGCCATCATGGCTTTGTTTCCCACCAATGCAGATGATGCTGTCTCGTGTTCAATTGCTATGTTGAAAAAGCTCAGGCAATTTAACCAAGTTTTGCCAAAAGCTGATCTACCGGCGATTAAAATTGGCATTGGACTTAACACCGGCCCATTGATGCTCGGCACCGTGGGTGGTCAAAATCGCATGGAGGGGACTGTCATCTCGGATGCGGTTAATTTAGCGTCTCGTGTCGAACAATTAACCAAAACTTATGGCACTGCTTTATTAATCACCGAGCAAACCTATCAGAAATTAACCGATCCGTCGCGATATAAAATTCGCGTGATTGACCGTGTGACGGTGAACGGAAAAACTGAACCTGTCACAGTTTATGAGGTTTTTGAGGCAGATAGGCCGGCTATTTGTCAACTAAAATTAGCCACACGGCACGATTTTGAGCAAGGGTTTAGGTGCTTTCATAATGAACAATTTAACGAAGCTCAGCAAATTTTTGAAAAAGTCTTGCAAGTCAACAACGATGATAAGGCGGCGCAGGTTTATTTAGAACATTGTCGGCAAGTGTTAAGCATGACAATGCCAGAGCGACCAACACTTCTGATTGTGGATGACAATCCGTTAAATATCAAAGTATTGTCCATTTTTTTAAGTGCCAAGCAATTTAACGTGTTAATTGCAAAAAATGGAAAAGCGGCGCTAAAAGCGGCCGAATTGAAACATCCACATCTAATTTTATTAGATGTGATGATGCCTGGCATGGATGGTTTTGAAACCTGTCAGCGACTAAAAGCGGATGCCAAAACCAAGGATATTCCAGTTATTTTTATAACCGCTTTGTCCGATACAGCGGATAAAATTAAAGGTTTTAAATTAGGCGCGGTGGATTACATCACTAAACCCTTTAAAAAAGAAGAAGTCTTGTCACGAGTTAATACTCATTTAAGCCTCTCTTTTTTGCAACAACAACTCCAAGTGAGAGCTCTAGCGTTAGAAATTCACAATTTACAACTCAAGGAAAGAATTAAAACTTCCGTAAATAAATAAGAAAGCCAGGGGCGTTGCCCCTGGCTTTAATAACACTTACCGAAGGGGCTAATAGAAAAGCCCCAACGGGGCGACATTAATATAGCCAGTGTATCTACCTCAATGCCATTAAGTTAAGACATAACCTATTGATTTTTAATCAATTTTTGTGTGTGTTAGGGTGGGGTACCCTATTTTTTACTTTCAATAAAAACAATGACTTACGACCCCACCCCTCGATAAACATAAGGCACGACCGGGCGTTTTTTAATAAAAATTTTTTTACTTTCAATAAAAACAATGACTTACGACCCCACCCCTCGATAAACATAAGGCACGACCGGGCGTTTTTTAATAAAAATAGAGCAAAATCAAAGAGTTCCTTAACTTAATGGCATTGGTGTATCTACCTGGAGAGAAGGAGACCCTTATTTTCGGACAACTCTAATGATTTGATCGAAGGTAGCGCGAGCGTGGGGTGATGAAACGTAAACGACGTAAACGACGTAAACGAATTTTTAATGAAAAGCTAATCAATAAGTTATTGTTTTTCATAAGAGGAACAAAAACTGGAGCAACTTTTGACTTAAAAAAGAACCTTATTTTCACCATCCCAGCGCGAGCGTACAGATACCTCTGGAGAGGGATGTGTTGGGGAAGAATTAATCTTGCGTTATTCTGACAACGGGCTAGGAAATCCTAATGAGGTGATTGACAAAATTTTTGAACAGTTAACTTGGTGACGCATAAATTAAATGGTACTATTCATTGTGAAAGCGTGATTGGTGAAGGCACTACTTTTACAATGGAAATCCCGCTTGAGAATCGAGTTTGAGAAATATTGAGAAATCCTATTTTTCAAATCGGATTTCTTTGGCACGTTTTAGAAATCCGATTTTTCAAAAAAATCTGATTTCTTGATTTCTTGACGGATTTCTTTGGCACATAACTGATAACTGATCACAGATAAGATCACTGATAAAAGAGAACAGTCTATGAGCCTGAATCCAAAAGATGATTTCGTCGAAGACGAAGAAGATTTGTTTGCTGAAGAAGATCGCCGGTTCTCGCCTGGAAAATGCTGATTGTTGATGATGAAGCCGATGTTCATCAAATGACTCGCGTGGTGTTGGAGAATTTTACTTATGAAGACAAACCGTTAGAGATTTTAAATGCCTACTCCGCTGAACAAGCCAAGCAATTACTTGTGCAACATTCCAATATTGCCCTCATCCTCTTAGATGTGGTGATGGAAACCCACGATGCCGGCTTAAAATTGGCGGAATATATCCGCGAAACGCTCAAAAACGAGTTTGTTCGCATTGTCTTGCGAACCGGACAACCCGGTTATGCGCCTGAAAAAGAGGTCATCTGCAAATATGACCGATCTGGTAATCATTGAGTCATATCGGCAAAATTTAGAAGACAAAGTGGCACAGCGTACCGTTCAACTTGCCACAGCCAATCAAGAAATTACTCGCCTTAATGAGCAATTGAAATCTGAAAATCTTCGCATGAGGGCTGAGTTAGAGGTCTCGCGTCAACTCCAACAGATGTTGTTACCTCAAGAGGAGGAACTTAAGCAAATTAAGGACTTAGAGATTGCCGGTTTTATGCAGCCGGCGGATGAAGTGGGTGGCGACTACTACGATGTTCTCCAACAGAACGGACGAATTGTCTGTGGCATCGGTGATGTAACGGGGCACGGCTTGGAAAGTGGTGTGTTGGCGATTATGGTGCAAGCCGCAGTACGCGCATTGTTGGCAAATAATGAAACCGAACCTGTGAACTTTTTAAGTGCGCTCAATCAAACGGTTTATGGCAATGTGCAGCGGATGAAGTCTGAGAAAAACTTGACTTTTGCTTTACTAGAGTATAGGGAAAATACGCTGTATTTAACCGGACAACATGAACAGATGATTGTGGTGCGACAGGGTGGGCGTGTTGAACAGATAGACACCCTAGATTTAGGTTTCCCGATTGGTTTAGAAGAAGACATTACTCACTTGATTGCACAAATCCAGTTGCCATTGAATCCCGCAGACATAGTGATATTGTACACAGATGGCATTACTGAGGCGGAAAATCTTGAGAAGAAACAATATGGGCTGGAGCGGCTTTGTGACGTGGCGAGTCGCAACTGGCAACGCTCTGCCGAAGACATTAAACAGGCGATTGTTGATAATGTGCAACAATATATTGGCGAACAAAAGATTTTTGATGATATGACGTTGCTGATTATTAAGCGAAAATAGCTAAACTGAATAAGTAACTTGAAAACGACTTAACTCAGAAAAAGGCCTAAGTCACTCATCTGAGTACAACGAATTACGCGGATAAACGAATTTACCAACGGTTTGGCTCACTTGAAAACGGTTTGGCTCCAAAAACCGCCAAAGTCGCTCAACTTGAAAACACCGTCTAACGACGTTTTTTCTCGGTGTTCCTCTGTGTCAACTCTGTCCGTGTTGAGAAAAGTGGGCCAGATTGTCGGATTGATAGGTAAGAGTTTTTATCACTCAACTTGAAAACCTCGTCTGAGTACAACGAATTACGCGGATAAACGAATTTAGCAACGGTTTTGCTCTCTTGAAAACGACTTAACTCAGAAAACAGCCTAACTCTCTCATCTGAGTACAACGAATTACGCGGATAAACGAATTTAGCAACGGTTTGGCTCAACTTGAAAACGACTTAACTCAGAAAAAGGCCTAAGTCACTCATCTGAGTACAACGAATTACGCGGATAAACGAATTTAGCAACGGTTTTGCTCAACTTGAAAACGACTTAACTAACTCAGAAAATGGCCTAACTCACTCAACCTAAAAACACCGTCTAGTTTAAACATACTCATGATAGCATTGTGCCCAACAGTTATCAGGGAGTTTTCTCCCAAGTCCTCAGTCATTTAGTCATGAATTCCTTGAGACACGGTTTCCAAGAACGGCCAGCCGCCGGGCAGATAACCATTAACGCACAGAGGGAAAGCAAGAAAGGGGACAGGGTAAACCGGTTAGTTTTGCGGTATTCTGACAACGGCCAAGAAATTCCTAATGAGGCGATTGACAAGATTTTTGAGCCGTTTTTTACCACCAATCGTCAAGGCGGTGGCAGTGGTTTGGGCTTGCATATCGTTTATAACTTGGTAACGCATAAATTAAATGGTACTCTATTCACTGAGAAATCAGATTTTTCCCAAAAATCGGATTTCTTTGGCACATAACTGATAACTGAGGATTGAAATGTTCACTCTAGCCAATTACCAAATTTTGTCCAAAATTTACGAAAGCGATAACTCAGTCGTCTATCGTGGCATCCTCAACGAGGATAATCAACCCGTCATCCTCAAGGTGCTAAAAGAAAACTATCCCACGCCGGAGGAATTGACGCGCTATCGGCAAGAGTATGAGATCACACGTCGTTTTAATCTGGACGGCGTTATCAACGCTTATAGTCTTTTTAAGCACCAAAATACCTTGGTGATGTGTTTAGAAGATTTTGGCGGTGACTCCTTAAAAGTCTGGCTGGCTGAACGCCAATTTACCCCAGAAGAATTACTCACGCTTGCCATTCAAACCACAGAGATTTTGGCTCAAATTCATCGGCAGAATATTATCCATAAGGATATCAATCCTAGCAATATTGTTTGGAACTCGACTACCGGACAACTCAAAATCATTGATTTTGGGATTGCCACTCAATTGTCACGCGAAACACCGACGTTGAAAAACCCTAATGTTTTAGAGGGAACGTTGGCCTACCTGTCGCCGGAACAAACCGGGCGGATGAATCGCGCCTTAGACTATCGCACCGATTTTTACTCACTCGGCGTGACGTTTTACGAACTGTTCACCGGGCAATTGCCTTTTGAAACGACGGACGCAATGGAATTAGTCCATTGCCACCTCGCCAAACAACCGCCCCCACCTATTGATGTCAATCCTGAAATACCACGCACCATTTCCGACATCATTATAAAACTCTTAGCCAAAACGGCCGAAGAACGCTACCAAAGTGCCCACGGCATTAAATGGGATTTACAGGAGTGCCAGGCTCGCCTTGCACGAAGCCAACACGCGCCTTTTACCTTAGCCCAACAAGACTTTTCCGAGCGTTTTCAAATCCAGCAAAAACTGTACGGCCGTGAACGCGAGATAGAAACGCTACTCGCGGCCTTTGAGCGAATCGCAAATCCCCAAAATCCCCTCTTAGCTAGTAAAGGGGGGCCAGGGGGGATTTTGGTGGCTGGCTATTCGGGCATTGGTAAATCTGCGCTCGTCAGAGAAATTTATCAATCACTCACGGCAAAGCAAGGTTATTTCATTTCTGGCAAATATGACCAATTCGGGCGCAATATTCCTTACAGCGCCCTCGTCAATGCCTTTAAGGAATTAGTGCAACTGTTGTTGACTCAAAGCGCGGCCCAAGTGTCTGATTGGAAAGAAAAACTACAAACGGCCCTTGGGCCGAATGGTCAACTCATTATTGATGTCATTCCCGAAATCCAGTTGATTGTTGGAAAACAACCGGCCGTGATGGTGCTTGGGCCGACGGAATCCCAAAACCGCTTTAACTTGGTATTTAAAAATTTTATACGGGTCTTTTGTCAGCCAGAACATCCGCTCGTCCTGTTTTTAGATGACTTGCAATGGGCCGACTTAGCGACGCTTAAGTTATTAGAATTGATCATGACAGATAAGGAAATGGGTTATTTGTTTTTGATTGGGGCCTATCGGGATAACGAAGTTAGCCCAAGCCATCCCTTGATGATGGCACTGGACAAACTGCGCGAGGCCCAAGTCACCCTCAATCAAATTCATTTAAAGCCTTTGACGGGCCCGCATGTCAAGCAACTCATTGCCGACAGTTTGCACAGCGAACCGGCGACGGTTAAACCGTTAAGCGACTTGGTGATGCGAAAAACCGGGGGCAATCCGTTTTTTGTCAATCAATTTCTTCACACACTCTATGAAGAAAAATTACTCCGTTTTCAAACCTCGGAGGTTTTTCAAACCTCTCCAGTCCCGCAACACGGCTGGCAATGGGATATTGCCCAAATTGAAGCCATGAACATCACCGACAACGTGGTGGAACTCATGATTGGCAAATTGAAAAAATTGCCAGAATCAACGCAGCATGTCTTGCGCTTAGCCGCCTGCGTGGGCAACCGTTTCGATTTAAACACCTTGTCTGTCATCTCTGAAAAAAACACAGACAACACGTACCAAAACCTCATGCCGGCCCTTGAGGAAGGATTAGTCTTGCCTACCTCGAAGCTTGAACTCACTGAGGATGACATTCTTAATTCGCCGGTCAAAATTCGCCATTTTCAATTCTTACATGATCGCGTTCAACAAGCCGCTTATGTATTGATTGATGAAGCTCATAAAAAAGCCGTTCATCTACAAATAGGCCGTTTGCTACTCGCAAACACGCCGTCAGAAGGTTTAGAAGAACAACTCTTTGATATTGTTGGACATCTCAATAATGGTGTGGTGTTGGTGGACAAGCAAGCCGAGAAAAATGAAATCGCCCGATTGAATTTGAGGGTAGGAAAGAAAGCGAAAGCGGCGATGGCTTATGGAGCGGCCGTCAAGTACTTGAATGCCGGGCGAGAATGCTTAGCACCAGACAGTTGGCAAACTCAATATGAGTTAACGCTCAATCTCTACATGGAAACGGTAGAGAGCTTTTACCTAAACACCGACTATGAGCCAGCTAAAACACTTTCTGAGGTTGTCTTGCAACGCGCCAAGACGGTGTTAGAAAAAGTCAAAGTGTCTGAAATTCAAATGCAGATTTATCTGGCTCAATTACAACAAACCAAAACCGTCGAGACCGGATTACAAGCCTTAGAGATGCTTGGGTATCCAATCACAAAAGACGGGAATTTAGTCGTTAAATTACCCAGCCTGACGAATTTAGCCGAGTTTCCCATTATGACGGAACCGTCTCAACTGGCCGCTATGCGAATTTTAACGACCATGTACTCTTCGGTTATCATTACAAGACCTGATATTTTGCCACAGGTGGCATTAACCCATGTCAATCTGTGTATCAATCAAGGTCATTCGGCACTGGCAGCAGGTGCTTATATTAGTTATGGTTTATTCCTCTGCCGCGTTCCTGAATATATTGAGTCCGGATATCACGCCGGTCAGTTGGCCTTGAAACTGTTGGAGCAATTCAATGCCAAAGAATTAACCTGTCTGGTTTATAACCAATTTCACTATGGTATTGGACATTGGAAAGTTCATGTCAAAGACAGCCTGACTCCTCTTCTTCAAGCGCTTCCCATTGGGCTTGAAACGGGTGATTTAGAATTTACCAGCTATTGTTGTTGCAACTATTGCGCTCACCTGTTAATTATTGGGGAACCACTCGACCGTGTGATAGAGAAGCAAGCACCCTACTTCGAGTTACTGTTGAAACTCAAAAATGAATATGCGATTTCCTACATCCAGATTTGGAGACAACTTAGCCTGAATCTGCTTGGAAAAGCCACAGATAAAACTCGTCTCATGGGTGAGATTTTTGATGATAAACAGGTTCCACAGTTTCACATCGCGAATAATTATGTCTTGCTTTTTAGCTACCATCTTGCCAAAACCATTCTGTTTTACACCTTCAAAGACAAGGCTCAGGCCGTTGAAAATGCGAGTTTGGCCGAAGAGTTTGTGGTCGGTTATGGAAGTGGGGCATTTCTGGCGGTTCACAAATTCTACTATTCTCTCGTTCTCCTAGCCCCGTTTCCCACGGCCGAACTTTGTGAACAAACCGACTGCCTAGAAAAAGTCGCCGCCAACCAACTGAAACTGAAAAAGTGGGCCGAACACGCCCCGATGAATCATCAGCACAAGTACGACTTAGTGGAGGCTGAAAAGGCACGAGTCTTGGGGCAACTTCTGGAAGCAGAAGAATTTTACGAAAAAGCCATTGGCGGCGCTAGGGACAATGGCTACCTTCAAGAAGAAGCCTTAGCCTACGAGTTAGCCGCCGAATTTTATTTGGCGCGTGGCATGGACAAGTTTGCCCAGCTTTATCTGAAAGAAGCGCACTATCACTATCAACAATGGAGAGCCGTGGCGAAAGTTGAAGATTTAGAGCAAAGATACCCACAATTTCTCGCCCCGAAAACTTCAAGAGAGGTTCAAACGGTTTTCACAACCTCAGCAACGAGAATGGCATCAACCTCGACTCAATATCGTGCTTCCACGCTGTTAGATTTAAACAGTGTCGTGAAAGCCTCCCAAACCTTGTCTGGGGAAATTGTTTTAAGCAAGCTGCTCGAAAAAATGATGCTGATTGTCATTGAAAATGCCGGCGCCGAAAAAGGCTTTTTGCTACTGCCTAAACAAGACGACTGGTTTATCGAAGCGGAAAGCTATGCGGACAGTGATGAAGTCAACGTGTTGCAATCCATTAATATTGAAAAGAGTCAACAAGTTCCAGCAAACCTGATTCACTATGTTGCCCGAACCAGAGAGAATGTCGTTTTAGCGGAGGCGACACAAGAGGGCATTTTTACCCGCGACGCTTACATTCTCAAACAGCGCCCCAAATCAGTGTTATGTGCGCCGCTCGTTAATCAAGGCCAACTGACGGGTATCCTATATTTAGAAAACAACTTGACGACGGGCGCGTTTACGCCAGAACGATTGGAACTGCTTAACCTGTTATCGTCACAGCTCGCCATTTCGATTGAAAATGCCAGTCTTTATAATAACTTAGAAGAAAAAGTTGTAGAGCGAACCAAAACCATCGAGGCGCAAAAAGAAACATTAGCGGCCAAAAACGAGGAATTAGCCACTACCCTACAACAATTACAAGCCACGCAACAAGAATTAGTGGAATCTGAAAAAATGGCCTCATTAGGCAATTTGGTGGCTGGTGTCGCCCACGAAATCAACACACCCGTCGGCATTGGTGTCACCTGCGCCTCCCAACTGGACTTGCTCACCAAAGACTTGGCGCAATTGTTTGACAGCAAACGCATGAAACGCTCGGATTTGCAAAAATACCTCAATTCGGTCAACCAAATCAGTGCGCTGATTCTGAAGAACTTAAACCGCTCCGCCGACTTAGTAAAAAGCTTCAAACAAGTCGCGGTTGACCAAACCAGTGAACAACAACGGAATTTTAACCTGAAAACCTACTTACAGGACATTATCACCAGCCTAACGCCCAAATTGAAAAATACCTCACATCAGATTGTCATCGACTGTGATGACAACATTGTGCTGTTCAGTTATCCGGGAGTTTTCTCCCAAGTCCTCAGTAATTTAATCATGAATTCCTTGATACACGGTTTTCAAGAACGGCCAGCCGCCGGGCAGATAACCATTAGCGCACCGAGGAACAATGAGAAAGGGGAAAGGGAAAAACGGTTAGTTTTGCGGTATTCTGACAACGGCCAAGGAATTCCTAATGAGGTGATTGACAAGATTTTTGAGCCGTTTTTTACCACCAATCGCCAAGGCGGTGGTAGTGGTTTGGGCTTGCATATCGTTTATAACTTGGTGACGCATAAATTAAATGGTACTATTCATTGTGAAAGCGTGATTGGTGAAGGCACTACTTTTACAATGGAAATCCCCTGAATCCAAAAGATGATTTCGTCGAAGACGAAGAAGATTTGTTTGCTGAAGAAGAGGATTTGTTTGCCACCGAAGCGGAATATATCCGCGAAACGCTCAAAAACGAGTTTGTTCGCATTGTCTTGCGAACCGGACAACCCGGTTATGCGCCTGAAAAAGAGGTCATCTGCAAATATGATATTAATGATTATACCAATAAAGCTGAATTAACGGCGCAAAAGATTTTTACCCTCGTGACGGCTAACTTACGTGCCTATTCCGATCTGGTAATCATTGAATCATATCGGCAACATTTAGAAGACAAAGTGGCGGAGCGTACTCATGAACTGAGTGAAAGAAATGCCGAACTCGTCGCACTCAACCATCGGTTGAAAAAACTCAATGAACAGTTACTTGAACTCAACAGGGAAAAGAATGAAATTTTGGGCATCGCCGCCCATGATTTAAGAAATCCACTGTCAGCCATCAAAGGCTATGCAGAGGAAATTCAAGAATATTTTGCCGATATGCCAGAAGAAGAAGTGATTGAATTGGCAAGTATGATTTCAATCAGTTCACAACAGATGTCAGAACTGCTCAAAAATATTCTTGACGTGAATACCATTGAATCGGGCAAAAGAAATCTCTCACTTGGCACCATTGACATTTTACCTACCTTACAATCGCTGGTGAATAGTTACACGGAACGAGCCAAGGAGAAAAACATCACGGTGCAATTTCAAAGTTTAGAAAAACAATACACGGCCTTTGTGAATGAAAACACCGTCCGTCAAGTGTTGGACAATCTGATCTCCAATGCAGTAAAATACTCACCACACGGCAAAAATATCTTTATCCAACTCAGCAAAAACGAATCGCATCTGCGCTGTAAAATACAAGATGAAGGCCCAGGGCTAACTGATTCGGATAAACAAAAATTATTTGGCAAATTCAACCGCCTCACAGCTAAGCCCACCGGTGGAGAACAATCGACGGGCTTAGGCTTATTCATCGTCAAAAAATTAGTAGAAGCAATGAATGGCTCGGTATGGTGCGAAAGTCAATTAGGGCAGGGAGCGACATTTATTGTAGAATTTCCAAAGGCGGGGTAATTTTAACGAGAACGAAGTAAACGACATAAACGACGAGAACGAAGAGAACGAAGTAAACGACGTAAACGAATTGGGAATTGGTAATCGGGAATTGGTAATCGGTAAGGAACGGCGACCAAATAACACACACGGAGTCCAAACGACGCAAAAGTTTTTGCTTATAAAATCTTCTTCAGAGATCACAATTTGCGCGTTTGTCATTTCGAGCAAAGCTCAAAATCTGTAGTCCGTCCAAGAAGATTTCTCAGAGCCGAGAAATGACAGAAAGAGCTATATTTATGACGGTGTTCAGTATATCTCGCGTAGCGAAGAACGATGTTATCTCGCGCAGCGAGTTACTGCGTTTATCTCACCTTGATAGAGGGGGCGGGGTGTGTTATCCGTCGATCCTAGTACACGATCGCTCCAGTTTCCATACCATAAAATCTCTTGTGGTTGCCCCCTTGTGGTTGCCCCCTTGTTGCCATAAGGCATTGGGATTGGAGCGATCCTGCACTAATCGGTAATCGGTAAGTCCAAAGCAGCAAGCGTTGGACGAAGACGAACAAAAGACAGTAGTAGAAAAAATGTCCGGTACTCAGCGAAAGAAAATAAAAATTCGTAAGACAGATAATCTGCTCCGGGAATATATTTATGACGAGCGCGAAAAGACAAGCCACTTTTCCAAAATGATGCTGCCCATAAATCCTCACCAGAAACGGAGGATGGTAATTTTTTTGCATCAAATCAACTGATGTTGGAGTCCAAGATTTATCTTGGACTTGGTACGATAAAACACGGGTTTCAATCCAGAATTGGTATAAGGGGTGTGTAAAAAGTGAGATTCCGAGCGTAGCGAGATAAACTTCGGCTCGAAGCTGTGTGAGATCAGTTTCAAATCCTAACCGTTTGCAGTCTATAAAATGAGTCATTTACAAACAACGGGTTCATTTTTCATTTGACATTGGTATATCAGCCCCAAACATTATCACAGTCGTTATACGTTTACCTTTAAAAATTGGCTAAAATTAGATAAAAAACCAGATGAATCAAGAATATAACAAAATTTTTCCACACGAAGATGAATTGTTTGCACCAGACGATGTCGTTTTTCAGGATGATGAAGCTCTGTTTGCTCAAGACGAAGCCACTTCGTCCTCCCAAGAAGAAAACTCGTGGGAAGTCCTGATTATTGATGACGAAGAGGATGTCCATCAGTTGACGCGCTTTGTGTTAGAAGATTATGTTTACCAAGGCAAGAAATTAAATTTTTTCAGTGCCTATTCTGCTCAAGAAGCTAAGGCTTTATTTGAGCAATATCCTAATGTGGCTATCGTCCTCTTGGATGTCGTCATGGAAACCAACGATGCCGGCTTGAAATTGGTCAAGTATATTCGTGAAACACAGCAAAATCACTTTGTCCGTATTATCCTACGCACGGGGCAACCCGGTTATGCCCCCGAAAAGCAAGTGATCCTGAAATACGACATCAACGACTACAAAAATAAGACCGAATTGACCGATCAAAAACTTTTTACCGTCATTACCGCCAGTTTGCGTACCTATTCCGACATGATGACGATTGAGTCATATCGGCAACATATGGAAGAGAAAGTGGCCGAGCGTACCCGCGAACTTCAGGAAAAAAATGAAACGCTTGTTAAAGTCAATCAGGAGAAGAATGAGTTTTTAGGCATTGCAGCGCATGATCTGAAAAATCCACTGGCAGCCATTCAATCGTTAGCAAACCTCGTTAGAACTTCTTTTGATGATTTTTCTAAGCATAAACTGATTGAATTCGCTTCTATGATTGAAGTCAGCGCCCAGAAAATGTTCTCTCTAATCAAGAATCTATTAGATGTGAATGTGATTGAATCTGGTAAAATGAATTTTTCATTTTGCACCTACGACATACTGCCGTTTTTGCAAACCGTCGTGAATAATTATCAAGAGCCTGCGAAGGCAAAGGAAATCACGTTGCAATTACAAGTGACTCAAGGAGAATACCAAATCCTTGCCGATGAAAATGCAACAATCCAAGTGTTGGACAACCTCATCTCCAATGCAATAAAATATTCACCGCGTGGCAAAACGGTGTACACCCGAATTCTCAAAGGTGAAAATACTGTGCGCTGCGAAATACAAGACGAAGGCCCAGGACTATATGAAAAAGAACAGCGCAAATTATTTGATAAATTCACCCGTTTAACCCCGCGCCCCACGGGTGGCGAACATTCGACCGGTTTAGGCTTATTCATCGTCAAAAAATTAGTTGAAACGATGAATGGTCAAGTGTGGTGTGAAAGCGAACCTGGAAAGGGCGCAACGTTTATTGTTGAATTTCCATTGGGAAAGGTGAAAGGTGAAAGGTGAAAGGTGAAAGGTGAAAGGTGAACTGGAAAAGGGAAAAGGGAAAATTACAATTCGCTATTGACCTTACCAATTCGCTATTCGCCATTACCAATGACCATTGGCCAAAAACTTGTCAAAGGAACTCTAACTCTATTTGGGAGAAAAAGATGAAAGTAATAGCAATAGGCGTTAATTCCGCCTTTGCCACCGGGCCGTATGAAGAAGTTATCACGGTAAAACAGGCCCGTGAACTGTGTTTGAAAATCGCTTCAAAACAAGAATTCAAGAACGCCTCAGAAGAGGTTATTGAGGCCGAGGTTAATAAACTCAGTCAACGTCTCTATACACCAAGATGGCAATCTAACTTCCTGATTGAATTTGAAATGCCAAGTAAAAAAGGCAAAAGGCCATATCGTTTATTAATTGATGCCGGCGGAGATGTCAGACACGCCTTAAAAGAAGTCGGTTTAACCTCGGCCGATATAGACGGCGTTTACATTTCCCACCCCCACAATGACCATATCGGTGGCATGGAATATCTGGCGCTGACAACGTTTTTTAATCCGTTCTATACGCAGGCAAAACAACAATGGCTTAATAATCAATTCATTGCCGATAAACTGTTTCTTGAACAAGACTGGTGGCCGACGCCGCCGGGCAACACCAAGCCCGATCTTTTTGTTCATAGAAAAGTGCTTGACTCCTTAAAAAGAGCGGTAGGCCCGGGCCTCGATACCTTACAAGGTGTGCCTCATGTCACTCTTGAAACTTATTTCGATATCCATGTCTTGGGCAAACAGGAAAATGGACAAACCAAATCGCACGTTTTTCAAGATGGTGATGGTTCTTGGACATTAACGCCGGTCTTTGCCATGCATGTGATTTCCAGTTCCGAAGAAATGCCCAGTTACGGCGTGAGTTTGCAACACACCACTGGTTACAACATCATGATGCCAACTGACATCCAATCTATGATGCCACAGCAATTAGAAGCGCACTATCGGCGGGCTAATAGAATTTATATGGATTGTGAAACTTCGCCGTTTCCGTCCGGTGTACATCCACATATCACTGATTTAATTAATAATTTGGATAGAGAGATTCAAAAAAAGTGTCTTCTCTATCACTATGACGGCTATCCCGAAGTGCCAGAGGGTATGTTTTGTGGCGTGTTAAAAACAGGAGATTCACACACCTATCCTGACAATGGGAATGAAAAATGAAAATTGAAAAATGAACCAAGGGTTACGAAACCCGTTTTGGCTGTGTTAATTTGTGGAGTACAAACTTTAGTTTGTACGGCCACTTTGAGCTTGGATGCCAGCCAAATTATTTATCTGAAATACTAGAGCTGCAAAGGAAGGTGGTAAAAAATGAAAACGTTACCTCAAGAAAACTCGCAAACTCGTTTACCCATTCATGTTATTACCGGTTTTCTTGGCAGCGGTAAAACCACTCTGCTCAATCAACTATTACACCAACAGGGAATGCAGCACACCGTCGTCATTGTCAATGAATTTGGCGAAATCAGTATTGACCATTTATTGGTTAAAACGACAACCGAAGACATGATGATATTGGAAGGAGGATGTGTGTGCTGCTCGGTGCGTACTGACTTGCTCAACACTTTGGAAGATTTGTTCCACAAGCAAAAGCGCAAAGAAATTGCCGAATTTGAACAAGTGCTAGTCGAAACCACGGGATTGGCCGATCCGGCACCGATTCTACGCACGCTGATAAATGATCCGTTTATTGCTGCCCATTATCGTTTAGATGTAGTCATTACCACCGTTGATGCCTTGTATGGCGCACAACAACTGGATGAATATGAAGAATCTGTCAAACAAGCAGCGCTGGCAAATCATCTCATATTGACTAAAATAGATATCGTTCCGTCTGCGACGCTTGAAGCATTAAAGCGACGTCTGCGCCACTTAAATCCTACTGCCCTGATACATGAAGTCAATCTCAACCAGCACCAGCTTGAGGCGGCCACTTTGTTTAATACCGCCGGCTATTACAATACTCGGCAGCTTGATGTAGAACGCTGGTTACAAGCTGATGTTTATATTGAAAATCAACAACATACGCATGAGGAAGCTTCTCGCCCCGAACACGAACCTCTCCGACATGAGGCCTACATTAAAACCTTTTGTATTGAACACACTGAACCTTTACACTGGTTGACGCTGGAACGGTGGATACAACAATTGACTCGTTTGCGTGGCAAGGACTTGCTCAGAGTTAAAGGCATTGCCTATACGAGTGACGAGCGACGTTCACAAATTGTGTTTATTACCCGCAATATTGAGAAAAGCGTGGTTGAACGAGTGTTACATGCCTTGATTGACAGTAAAACGCCCGCCGATGTTTGTCAGGCAGCCTTGATTTTATTAGGACAAGAACCAGCCCAAAGCCACAATGCCATATCGTACCGCTAAGGTTTGGTAAGGGCAGCCCAATGCCATATCGTACCGCTTTTGGGTGAGGGCAACCATAAAGGATTGCCCCTACACGACATGACGGTTTGTAGGGGCAATCCCACGTGCAAAGCCCTTTCGATGTTCAAGTTTTTCTAGAAAAACTTCAACATCGAAAACTTAATGGCATTGAGCCCAATGTTAATTGAATTTCCGCGCCGATATGTACTTACCGTCTGATAAATCGGCAAAATAAAGGTTGATTTCTGGATGATTAATGGGTTCCTCACTCAAATCTGGTTCCAGATGTCGTTGCGCCACGTAAGTCTGGTGGGGCACATTATGCAGTAACACACGATACCAAGGCTGATCTTTAGGCGGACGACTTTTCGCCACCATTTCATACCACTGCTCTGAGAGCATAAATTGGGGATCGACATCAATAATCACACCACGATAGTGAAACAATTTATGATTCACTAATTGTCCTATAGAAAACAATACGTCATAAGTCATTCTTCTTTCCTAGAGTTTGTAGTTTGTAGTTTGTAGTAGGCGATTTATCGCCTTAAACCGTGAGTAGTTAGTAGTAGGCGATTTATCGCCTTAAGCTAAAAATGCGTGACGATGTATGCAAGCCGTTTTAAGTCGCGGACAGACACGCCCGGATAAACGGGCAAATAAAGAACCTTCTCCATTGTCTCTTGGGCTTCAATCGGCCGCCATTGGTGGCGATGTGCGGGAGGTTTGACTACATAAAGACTAGAAGCGCCTCTAGTGGCGTCAAAACCTTTTTGCCAAAGGTGTCGCATGAGATTATCAGGCTGTTCTACTTGGATCGGAAATACCCAATAGCTATGATTGTTGGCCTTTTCGCCTAGAAGCCTAATGTTTGGCATAAGCTCAATTATCGTGTGGGCGACCGCTATTCGCTGCTCTATGCTGGCCGAGTCAAACTGTTTTAATCTTCGTTCAAGTAATGCCAATAACGGGTAAGAAGGTTGCTGACGAATTCTGACAAAAAAATCTGAACCGGCAAAGCCTCTCAACGCCTGGCTGATAAGATTATCATGGGAAGTTCCAAAAAGACGGCAACCTGCTGCCAAAATGCCAAAGAGAATAGGATTCGATAAACTATTCAAGATAACATACTTGCCAAGCCGTTTCAAAAATTGCCACCGATTTTGAATTGGGTAACCTGATTGCCGTGTTTTGACTTTTTCAAGGAGCGTCCTCTCTTTAAAACGAAGAATTCCGCCACCAAGCGCCGTATCTGTTTTAATTGGGCCAAAACTAAACATACTCACATCACTTTCTGGGTGTCCTTTATACTGGTAGCCGATGTATGCTTGGGCGCAGTCTTCAATCACTAATAGCTTATGTCGCTTGGCAAAACTCAGGAGAGCCTCTAATGGCATACGACTTCCAAACATATGTGCTACAAGTATCGCCTTAGTATTTTCGTTAATAGCGGACTCTAAACTCTCTGTTTTCACTGACAGCGTTTGCATATCAAGATCGATAGGCACCGGCACTAGCCCATGATGTTCAATAATTCGAGTCATATCACGTATAGTGATGGCCGATACCAATATCTCGCTACCCTTCGGCAACGCAAGCACTTGTAATAGTAAATCAAAGCCGCTGCGAACTGAGAAACAAACTATATTATTGTCATCAAAGAACTTGGTGCTTTTAAATCTGTTCAGTATCTCCTCTCGATTTTGTTGCCAAAAGCAACCTTTTATTCCGAAAAATAGGTCTGACCAAGCAATATCTAGTCTTTTTCGCGGTATCATGATTTTTGGTAATAGGTAATGGGTAATGGGTAATTGGTAATTGGTAAGGAGCAGCAATAACAGTTTGGCGGCTGGAGTCCAAACTTTAGTTTGGCAGACGTCCAAGATAAATCTTGGACTCCATTCCAAAAGCCTTGGCAATATTTTCCCAAGGGACTAATTTAAAGTTTTGCTTTTCTATCGGGTTACTATTCCAACCATCTTGGGCAACAAAAACACCGAATGGAAAGGCCGCGCCCAGCGGTACATTCACTACATCAATGCCATCAGTATCGGATACTCTGTCAATCTTCAGAGCGTCATTGGCAACAATTTGGAAAGTGCCGATATATTCATTGTTGCCAGAACGGTTGTAAATCACGAAAGTGTTATCTCCTTGGCTAGAGGCAATAAGATAGCCGCTACCTTGTCCACCGTTATAAATGGTGAGTCCTTCCACGTCGGCCGTCAGATGTCCGTCTACTGTGTCAACTTGGGTGCGAGCGTTACCGCCGTCGGGATTGGCACGGTATTTCCAAATACCAACATTTTCTTCTCCGATGTAGAGTTCTCCTAGCTCATCGTCTGCCACGCAGCCTTCTGTTTGCGAGCCAACGCTAAAATGGCGCACAAGACGGCCATCAACACGTCCGTTCCCGTTATCAAACACTTGCCATTGTTCAACGTCGCCGTTTTTGTTATTGATAAATACATAGTATTGATGAGTCAATGGGTTACGATACATGCACAGGCCGTAGACTTCATTTTGGAGTCCAACTTTACGCCCCCCTTGGAGTTCCCTTTGATAAAGGGATTTTGGGATTTCTGCGACATTTTCCAATTGGCGAGACAGCGGATTGACTTTGTAGAGCGCAATGCTGTCGTTAGTCCGGTTACTGGCGGCTACCAGTGTCACGGTTTTATTACCGAGTGGAAAATGATAGCGCAAGTCAACATTCTTCATTCGGCCGTCTGGCAAATACTGAATTTGCCGCCCCGTTAAATCGTAAACTGCCAAACCGCCTTGTTTTTGCGTACCAATTACGGTACTCAGGGCGGTATTTTGGGGATGAATCCAAATAGCGATATCGTCAGCGGCATCGCCCCAAACGGGCACAGGTTCTGTTTCCACTGTCGCTTGTACTTGTTTGATGATGTTATTATTAATAAAATCATCGGCCCCAGTGTATTCTGAAAGGGTAATAATCAGACTGAAAACCAAGATACGCCACATTTTAAGTTCTCCTTACACGTTTAAAATAAAATGGGTGTCCAAAGCTAAAGCTTTGGACTCCTGTTACGGTTTCCAAAGCTAAAGCTTTGGATTCCATTGATGGAATTTTCGGTATTATCTCACAAGGAGCTTATATAAGATATGTTAAAGCATTTTACAATGATTTTTGTTTTATTGGTAAGTCTAGTGCCTAGCCTTTCCGAGGCTTCACCGTTTACTCGCTGGAATCTTGATATGTTAGGCTTTTCGTCGAACAGTAGATATTTCGTTATTGTTGAGTCGGTAACGGAGGCTGGTTCAGGCATAGCGCGTGCGAAACTAATGGTAACAAATGTCGCAACTAATCAATGTGTTCGGGGCGGATGTTTGTTTGCCAGTGGTTCTGAAAAGAACTTGGGAACCGAAAAAAGGCTTCTGAGACAAGTTTATAGAAAAACATGGAAAATCCGCAAAAATCGTCAGCTCACACCGCCGCGAGGCGGCTATAGAGCGAAAGGCCCCTTTTTTGATGAAGACTGCAATTCTGCCTATTATTTATATGACAATCAAAAAATCGTGGTTCGTATGCTGCAAAAGAAATCTTGGCCCCAAAAAACCTCTGTGCAACTTGAAGTGAGTGTGGGCAATATCAAAAAAAACCTTGATTCTCTTGACAACTACCGCGAGGATGTCCAAAAATATCAATTGGGTTATCTCTTTATTTCACCAAACAAGAGGAGCCTTGCGATTCTAGTTTATGTGTTTTATCAAGCCTTTGAAGGACAGGAAGTGACTACCATCGTTCAAACGACGAGATTGTTTTAAAAACATGGAGTCCAAAGCTTCAGCTTTGGACGCTTCAGCTTTGGACGCTTTAGCTTTGGACGCTTTAGCTTTGGACACTTTAGCTTTGGACAGTTTAAGTCAATAAATTTTCAATATTTTTCAACTCTTGCTCACTAAACCCCGCCGCCAATCGCGCCTCAACGTTAAACGGCGTTTTAAGACTGCCAGTAAAATGTTGCGCTATCAAGTTCTGAAAAGTCGTCTCTGGATTTAGGGCCTGTTCTGCACAACAATGGGCAAACCAATGGGAGCCTATAGCAACATGCCCAATTTCGTCGCGCAAAATGATTTGTAAAATCTCCACCACTCGTTCTAAGCCTTGTGCCTGAACTTTGGCGATAATCAGCGGCGTCGCATCTAAACCACGCGCTTCCAACAGTCTCGGCACTAACGCCATTCTTACCAACACATCATGCGCCGTTTTAACGGCCATTTCCCATAAGCCATTGTGAGCGGGAAAGTCGCCATAGTTATAATCTAATTGTTGTAATTGTTCATGCAGCAATTCAAAGTGCAAGGCCTCTTCGTCGGCCACTTTCACCCAATCATCATAAAACGCTGTTGGCAAGTCACGAAACCGATATACCGCATCCCATGCCAGATTAATGGCGTTAAATTCGATATGAGCCAGCGCGTGTAGCAAAGCTGCTTGTCCAGTTGGCGTGGCGACTGTGCGACGGGGCACTTGTCGTGGTGGCACTAAACGTAGGGAAGGTGGCAAGCCGGGGAGCAAAATCGGCTCTGCTGGAGTCGTTGCGCTTAAATTGAGTTGTCCGGTTTGCCATGCTTGTGCTGTGGTTTTGCTTAACTGGACTTTTTCGGTGATGTCGGTTGCCATTATGCAGCGATAGGCTGCGTCAAATAGATTGTTCATAGTTTTTCAATGTTTCAGGAGTCCAAACTTGAGTTTGGCAAAGAGTACAAACTTGAGTTTGGTAGAGAGTACAAACTTGAGTTTGGCAGCGTCGGCAAAAGTTTCGCTCCGCGAAACTTTTGCCGACGAGAGTGTTTGACAGTGCCAAGGCCGACGACTAAAACCCGTCAATAGAACATTGACAGAGTACTATACTGAAAATGCGGATTAAGGGTTGAATTAATTATTATGGAATCAAGGATTTTAACGCAAAATGCGCTAGTGGCGCTTGCAGGCGCAAGTTTATTTGGTTGTCTCTTGCGTGCGTCTTTTGCGTTTATTTTGTGGGCCATGATTTGATTTGAAAAGATTCAAATCGTTTTATGGCCCCCAAATCAGGTCGTCTAAATAATCCATTTTTCACAGAGTGCCAATTTCATTTTCATCTTAAAAAGTACGTTCCGTATAGGTTGAGTGGGAAACTTCGTTCTTTGTTACGCGAGATCATGGCCCCTAAATCAATCTGTTTATTGAGCTAATCCTAAGTGCGTGTTTGAAAAGTCTAAGAATCAATCACTTATATAATATTATATTGCTTATAAAACAATGAGTTAAGTCGAGTTTTAAAACACGCTCTAAAGTTTGGAGTCCTGCCAAACTAAAGTTTGGACTCCTGCACTGCCAAACCTGGCCTATTCTACGCATCAAAATCACCCCGTAAAATACGTTCAGAAATAGATAGGCTTTCTTGTCTTTCTTGTTGGGAATCCGCAAAAGAATTTATTATCGTTTGTCCCTCTTTACTGTGGCAAGCATATAAAAATTCAGTGGGAATTTCATCCACTAGCAGGGGAGAATGGGTTGTGACAATAAGCTGATTGTCAGCCAGCGTGGCGCGGCTTTTGAGCCATTCAGCAATGAGACGAATGCGGCGCGGATGAATCCCATTTTCTGGTTCTTCAAAACCAATCAAAGTCGCCCTATCTTTGACACCGCCCAGTGCCAGTAGCCCTAAAATGCGTAGGGTGCCTTCAGACAAAACACGGGCTGGTATAGCAATCTCTCCTTCACGCAGCTTTAATTCTACTTCGCCCAAGTCATTGGGCGCGACATCTATTCCAGTGATAGAAGGAATTAACAGGTGTAGAGATTTTTCGATCCCTTTAAATTGGCGCTCATCTAAATGGTGTAGCGTATTTAAAAAAGAGGCCAATTCTTCGCCCATCAATCCAATATGATGTACTTCTTTGACTGGATTCTTGGCACGCATACGCTCGCGTGGTTCAAAGTAAAAAAATAGCCACCTTTCTAATTCTTGGCGCAACGCCACTATGTGTGGGTAATGCGGTGGATAGTGTGGCAAGGATAAAATACTCTGATCTAAAAAAAGGTCATAAAAAGCGGAATGTGCTTTGCTGTGCAAATGCAGTTGTCCATTCTGTTTTTCAATGAATGCCTGACTTGGTTTAGGCGTTCCGTTTTCATTGAGAGCGGCTAGAAATTCATCGGCTACTCGCAACTGTCCCGATTTGGGTAAAATTTCAATGTCGATACGATAACGCAAATAGTCTTCTGATAACAATTCATCTTTTGTCGGCTTGTTGAAGTTGACGATTAATTGTCTCTTTCACGGCCGAGGAGAGTTCGATATCGACTTCTAGGCTAAATGAGGCTTTGTCTTTCGCCAATAATCCTTTGAGGCCGTCAGAACCAAAAGCAAACGATTCTAACGGGTTGCCACGATAGGGAGGCGTAAAGGCCTCTTTCAGGGTGCGTGTGGTGGCAATACGGGATAGAAGTTGCAAAGCATCTAAAAAATTACTTTTGCCGGCCCCATTCGGGCCGAATAAAACATTTAAATATTGTAGGTTTATTTCTAGCGAATGGATAGATTTATAATTTTTAATTTTAACGCTTTTTAGCATTGTTATCTCCATAAATAACTACAAGGATTATCTCTAGATTTTCAGAATATAACTACAAGGATTGTATATAATAAAGGATTTCTTAGCAATGATAAGAGAATGAACACAATAACTACAATCCATGTAGTTATTAGATTCCAAAATCCCTTATTATATATAATCCATGTAGTTATTAGATTCCAAAATCCCTTATTATATACAATCCTTGTAGTTATTATTGTCAGACTAAAAACTTGAACATTGAGTAAATAATTATCTGAGGTTAAGGCGATAAATCGCCTACTACAAACGACTCGGGATTCCAAAATATTTCCCATCCCATTTTTTGAAATGATGCCATAAACTCATCGGCAATACCAATACTTGGAATGGCTATTAGGGTATTATCTAAATAAATCAAAGGGATAAAAGGCCTTTGCCAGGGCGGTAACTGGGCCGCCTGTAATAGTTTTTTCACCATGCGCTGGTGCCCATGCCACCGAAAGGTTTCACCGCCTTGCCGAAAACGCACTTGTAACTCGGTGCCGGCTGGCAAAGCTAAGCCTTGCCCTTGCACTTTATTCACCGTTAACTCGCCTAGCGGTAAACGCCGCGGTTGAGGCAGTGTCCAAGTAAGACAATGCGAGGCCTCTGGCACCGAGGGTAAATTCGGCATAGCAAACAAATAGTTACGAGAACGGCGCACCTCGCCTCCGTGCCAACGCACCAGCGGTTGACGATCCGCTCTCGCCGTGAGCATGTCACTAAGAATATGTTGCAATTGCACCGTCGATGGTAGCGGCAAACCGAGTTTTTTTAACCAAAATCGCAACACATTGCGTTGCCGCGCCGGGCTAAGGCGCGATAAAGTGGGTAAAAATAGTTTTTCAGGACTCGGCCCGTCACAGGTTTGTAAATCTTCTTCAGCCAAAGTTTGGACTAACTCATCGGCCGATGCCTGATGGCGAGCGGCGCGACTTAGAATATGACTAACACTCGGCCAGCGTTGTTGCAACAGCGGCATAATTTCATGGCGCAGAAAATTGCGATCAAATCGAGTATCGGCATTACTACTATCTTCTATCCAATGCAAATTGGCTTGTAAAGCGTAGGCGTGTAACTCAGCGCGAGTGTGCGCTAACAAAGGCCGCACTAGCCAGCCCTTACCTAAACGAGTCACTGGCGGCATCGCCGCCAAGCCGGCGACACCGGCCCCGCGCAGTAGTTGTAATAACAACGTTTCGGCCTGATCATCAGCATGTTGGGCCGTTAAAACAACATCGTCTGGCGCGATTAATTGTGCAATCGCGTCATAACGGGCCGTGCGAGCGTTGGCTTCGAGACTCTCTCTGGAGGCCGTGCGGACATTGACTCGTATCACGTCACACGGTATTTTTAGTATTTCGCAGACTTGCTGACAATGTTTTGCCCAATTATCGGCCTCTGGCTGTAAACCGTGATGGATATGAATTGCGCGTAAAAATCCCCCCTGGCCCCCAAAATTCTCCCTAGCCTCCCTTTGGCAAAGGGGGGGGGAAGGATTTTGGCGGAGTTGTGCCAGCGCATGTAGTAGCACATGCGAATCCAAGCCACCGCTATACGCTATCCAAAAACGCTGCGTGGGTGGGCAAGTGCTTAAAGTATCGAGGAGATTAGAAACCAAAGAATTCACTATTATTTGCTCCACTTGCGCTTTTTTTCTTGTTGATAACTGATAACTGATAACAATTAATTTATTTATTAGGCTCGTTTATGTTTTTACGGTAAAATGTTGTCCGCTTTTGTCAGAGGCAAGAGGATATGGTTTAGGACTTACGCACTCAGGCAACTAACCAATTGATTTTATTGAAATAACTTCACAAATAACGGCCTCGACCTTTTAGAGGTAACTCACTGAATACAACATAAATTTATTTTGTTAATGCGTAAGTCATAAGGTTATACAATTCACCGTCACATCGAATGTTGAAAAGGAGGAATGCAAATGAAGAACGCTGCAAAGTTCATTTCGGCAGTCGCGCTCTTTGGCTTGATGGCAGTAAGTGCTTGGGCCGATTTGAACGACGGTTTGGTGGCTTACTACCCATTTGATGGGAACGCGCAAGATGCGACGAAAAATGGACATCATGGTAAAGAACAGGGTAATTTGAATTACGTGACTGGCAAGATTGGGCAAGCTGCCCAATTTGATGGCGTTAATGACTACATTGATAGTCCAGTCAATTTCAACGGGGCCAAAACCAGTTTTTCCATCTCCTACTGGTTAAAGGTTGATTCGCGGCGCGGTAAGGTCTTTCATTTTCAAGAAGACGTTTCTGGACTTCCTGAAATCAACACTGATTTTCAAGGGGATAAGCTCAATTTTTACCTTCGGGGTACGACAAACGGAGAGAGGGATGATGCCCGTGATGGTATCACGCTCTTTTCAGAGCAGATTAAAACCAACCAATGGTATCATGTGGTGAGTGTTTTCGACTTTAAAAATCCTCAGAAATCCACAATTCCCCCGTTTTTGAGTTCGGCCAAAGGTTTTCAGGTTGTTTCTAATAAACATAAAAAAAAGGGTTATATTAATGGGAAGTTAGTTTTAGAGACGACTTCACAACTTCCTATTAATAGACTCCCAAACTCACCGCTTAGAATTGGCGCAAGCTTAAATGATACCGAGTATCTAAATGGCATAGTTGACGAATTTCGTCTTTATGAACGCGCACTTTCTGAAGCTGAAATCCAAACGCTTTACACGGTTAAAGACGAAAGCAGCCCAACGTCGCCTTGTGAACACGCCAGTTATTCCCGAAACAAGAAAACCCTAACGGTTCCTTTTATAGAAATATCGGTGATTGACTTTATCAGTGGGCAACCCACTGGCGAAGTGGAAATCTTCAAAGGTGTTTGGAAGCAGGTTGGCGGCACCAAAAATCGTTTCCGACTTCTCTATCAAACGGTTAGAAAGGTGACGGATGGATATCGCTCAAGTTGCCCCGCTACCTATTCTCATGACAAGGGTGCGCTACATATTCCGTATGTCGATGATGTGCCTACTGGTGTCGCCATTGGTAATAAGGATTTTGAAGGCGAGGTAAAAGTCTTTGAAACCACCCTCGTATGGGAACCCATAGGCAGAAGTTTTGTGGTACAAGACATCCAAAAACTATCCGCAGAGGTTAAAGACGAAAGCAGCCCAACGTCGCGTTGTGAACACGCCAGTTATTCCCGAAACAAGAAAACCCTAACGGTTCCTTTTATAGAAATCTCGGTGATTGACTTTATCAGTGGGCAACCCACCGGTGAAGTGGAAATATTGAAAGGTGTTTGGAAGCAGGTTGGCACCCAAAATCGTTTCAGACTTCTCTATAAAACGGTTTCTAAGGTGACGGATGGCTCTCGCTCATCAAGTTGCCCCGCTACCTATTCTCCTGACAAGGGTGCGCTACATATTCCGTATGTCGATAATGTGCCTACTGGTGTCTCCATTGGCAGGAAGAATTTTGAAGGCGAGCTAAAAGTCTTTGAAACCACCTTCGTATGGGAACCCATAGGCAGAAGTTTTGTGGTACAAGACATCCAAAAACTATCCGCAGAATAGATAGTGTGGGCATTCGCTGCAAAGAAATCCTATTTCGATTTCCAGGTAGTTACACTGGCTTTATTAATATCGCCCCGTTGGGGCTTGCCAGGTAGTTACACTGGCTTTATTAATATCGCCCCGTTGGGGCTTGCCAGGTAGTTACACTGGCTTTAATAATACGCCCCTTCAGGGCTACCTCTTTTTTAATTATTTCCAGGTAGCTACACTGGCTTTATTAATATCGCCCCGTTGGGGCTTGCTCAAAAAGTCCAATTTGTTCCCATCTTGAGTATAACTACCTAGCTTCAATTAATACGCCTTATATATTAACTAACCCGTCAGAAAAATCCTGCCTTATGGGCACGTTGAGTATAGTTATTGCTTTTTTAAATTCACTCTTTAGAGAAAATTCGTTATTATAACGAATCCCTGTAGTTACTGCTTTTTTAAAATCCGTTATTATAACGAATCCTTGTAGTTATTGCGTTTTAAAAATCCGTTATTATAACTAATCCTTGTAGTTACTGGTTTTTTAAAATCCGTTCTTATAACGAAACGAAGTTCAGCGGAGCTAATCCTTGTAGTTACTGCTTTTTAAAAATCCGTTATTATAACGAATCCTTGTAGTTATTGCTTTTAGAAAAAATCCGTTAAAATAACCTTTGTCGTTATTGACATTAATTGTTGCACCAAAGTGCTTAGGCACAGGATAAAACCACTATGCAAGACGCTGAAAAAGCGAGCGTACTCGCCGCCTTCGATAAATGGATAGAAGCCGTCACTACCACCTATCCAGAAACCGTCACCTCATTCTACGCCAAAGATGCCGTCTTATGGGGAACAGTTTCACCGATCATGCGTACTACACCTGAAAAAATTAAGGACTACTTTGAGCATTTTATGGCAATGAAAAATTTGCAAACCATTTACTACCACCCAGAGATACGGGTTTACGGCGACATTGCCATCAACAGTGGCTATTACACCTTCTTCCATGAGCGCGACGGCAAAATGCTGAGTATCCCGGCTCGCTACAGTTTTGTCTACAAGCGGGAAGGTGATAACTGGATGATTGTGGATCATCATTCATCGGCGGTGCCGGCATAATGTCCTTTTCAGCCTCACCCGGGGTGGTGCTTGACTCAACTTCCAAGGGATCGATAAGTTGAGCCAACTTTTGTTCATTTTATTAAATAAATAATAAAAACAGCAATTTAGAATTAAAATGAGTTTCACCACCCCATCTCCCTCAAGGGCATTTGGGTTTAAGGACGTGGAAAATGTAGCCATTGATTGCCACTACCCTGAGACGTACAGTAGATAGATGCCAATCGCCCCTCGTTTAAGGTGTCACTGCTTAAGCAAAAGCCTTGGCTTTTGCCAAGGCTGCGATTAAAAAACTCTATTGATGCGAATTAAGTGTTAAATTTAATCTTATAAAATCAATAACTTATAAAAACATATTCATTGAAAGTGATTTTATAAGGTTTCTCAAGATTTCTCCTCTCGTCGAAATCGAAATGACATCTTTGTTCATTCTACATTTTCATTTTTCAGATCGATATTCGCATTATTGAACAACCCGTTAGGGTTCGCTTTATGGCTTTAGCCATAAGCTTAAGCATTGGCTTAATGGGGCAGATTATTTTTTCTGGGCTCCTTATAGGACTTACGCACTCAGCAAACTAAGCAATTGATTTTAGTTAATAACCTTCCAAATACCTTTGTTAGGCCTTTTAGACGTAACTGACTGAATATTCAATCAATTAATGAAAGTCAATGCGTAAGTCCTACCTTATTTAAGCATCTTCTGTATTTTGGACTCATACTCAGGAAAATATTGACCAATGACGGGCAGATCGAAAGCGCTCAAAATACTCGTGTTGCTCTCCCGCGCCAGTAGAAAGTCAAAGGACTTTTCTACCAGCGTTTCCGGTGACACATCACCGCCCGTCAACTTTTCGTAATACGAGGAAGAGACGGTCACTCGGTGAGTCGTCTCTGTGCGGCCCTTGACTGTCACCTTGAATGTGGTCTCGTTAATTGTTTCTACTGTTATCATGGTTTATTTCTCCTGCTCATTTCAATAGTAAGCGGGGTTTTCAAAACCCCGCTGGTATATCCTTCCACCCCAATTTAATAACCCAGTTTATTTTTAGTAAGCGGAAAAGTCAACATGAACACCGAAGCAGAACAACAAATACCGCCTGAAAACACTGAAAACACCCCCGATGAAAATGCCACAGAAGGCACCAAACAAAGCAATACGGAAATCATCTCGTTCAAAGAGGTACTCCCAAATCTATTGCCCATTTTACCACTGGCTAATCGCCCCTTCTTTCCTCACCAGATCGTTCCATTGATTGTGGAGACTGATCCTTGGGAAAAAACGGTCAAACTGATTGCGGACTCCTCCCACAAATTGCTGGGATTGGTGGTTGTCCAAACAGATGATATCAACGAGGCGAAAACCGAAGATTTTTACCGCATGGGCACGCTTTGTCGGTTGCACCGCGTTGCTCATACGGAAGATCAATTACAAATAGTGGTAGAAGGGCTGCAACGGTTTAGTATTGAGGAGTGGGTGTCTGAACAACACCCCTTTATCGTCAGGCCTATTTATCATCCTGAAACTCGCGATGACGATGTAGAAGAAGTTAAGCCCTACGTTTTGGCCGTTATCAATACCATCAAAGAGTTACTGCCACTGAATCCGCTTTATAACGAAGAACTCAAGATATTTCTTCAGCGTTCCAGTCCTGAAGATCCGTCTCCGTTAGCGGATTTTTCGGCCAGTTTAACGATGGCCAGTAAAACCGAATTACAGGACATTCTGGAAACTCGCCCGAAAAGATGGAAAACCATCAACGGGAATTTTTCTTGCGCGAACAACTCAAAACCATTCAGAAAGAGTTGGGGATAGAAAAAGATGACCGCACGACCGAAATTGATAAATTCAAGGAACGTCTCAAAGAAATCACGGTTCCAGAAGCTGCCCAAAAACGCATTGATGAAGAACTCGACAAAATGTCGATGTTGGAAGTCGGTTCGCCAGAATACGCCGTCACTCGTAACTATCTGGATTGGCTAACTTTGATGCCTTGGGGAAAATTTTCTGATGACAAGCTGGAGCTGAAAGAAGCACGCGAAGTGCTAGAGCGTGATCATGAAGGCTTAAAGGATGTCAAAGATCGCATTATGGAGTTTTTGGCCGTCGGCAAACTGAAAGGTAGCATTAGTGGCACGATTCTATTATTAGTGGGGCCGCCAGGTGTCGGCAAAACCTCTGTTGGTCGTTCCGTTGCATCGGCGGTAGGCCGCGCCTTTTTTCGATTTTCCGTCGGTGGTATCCATGATGAGGCCGAAATTAAAGGCCATCGCCGCACTTATATCGGTGCCATGCCCGGTAAATTTCTCCAAGCGATGAAAGAAGTCGAATACGCTAATCCCGTCATCATGCTGGATGAAATTGACAAAATCGGTACCTCGTATCGCGGCGATCCGGCCTCGGCCCTGTTAGAAGTGCTTGATCCTGAACAAAACTTTGATTTTCTTGATCATTATCTCGATGTGCGTTTTGATCTCTCCAAAGTGCTGTTTATTTGTACGGCCAATCAACTCGATACCATACCAGCGCCGCTGCTGGATCGCATGGAACAGATTAAACTGTCGGGCTATATCGCCAGCGAAAAATTGCAAATTGTCAAAAAACACTTGGTCAAACGCCAAATCGAAAAATCAGGCTTGCAAGCCGAGCAATTAAGCCTCCCTGATGAAACCCTGTCCGGCATCATTGAAGATTACGCCCGCGAACCGGGGGTGCGTAACCTAGAAAAACGCATAGGCTCCATCACACGCAAAGTCGCCCTCAAAATCCTAGAAGGTACCGAACCGCCTATCGAAGTTACCCCAGATAAGTTGTCAGATTATTTGGGTAAGCCTTTGTTTGAAAATGAAAAAGCGATAAAAGGTGTGGGTGTCGTCACCGGCTTAGCGTGGACACCGATGGGCGGAGCAACCTTAAGCGTGGAAGCCAGTCGCATTCACAACTACACACGCGGCTTTAAACTCACGGGGCAACTGGGCGACGTGATGAAAGAGTCGGCCGAAATTGCTTATGGCTACCTCGTATCACAATGGGATGCATTTGGTGTCAAGAAAGACTTTTTTGAAAAGGCCTTTCTTCATCTCCACGTACCCGCCGGGGCAACGCCTAAAGATGGGCCGAGTGCTGGTATTACAATGGCAAGTGCGTTACTGTCTTTGGCAAAAGAACAGGAAGTTGAGAAAAAGATTGCCATGACGGGCGAATTGACACTGACGGGGCAAGTCTTGCCGGTGGGCGGCATTCGTGAAAAAGTGATTGCGGCCCGGCGGATTAAGATTTTTGACTTGATTTTGCCGGAAGCCAACAAACGCGATTTTGATGAGTTGCCTGACAATGTGCGTGAGGGCGTGAAGGTGCAGTTTGTGAAAGAATATGGGGATGTTGCCAATATTTTGTGGTAGTTTTTATGGATGTCCAAGATAAATCTTGGACTCCTAAGTTTGACTCCTAAGTTTGGATGTCCAAGATAAATCTTGGACTCCCCGTCCAAACGTTAGGCGTATCGATTTTGAGGGCCATAAAATATTTTTGAGGTTTTAAAATTAAGTTATGGCCCTCTGTCGCGCTTAATTATTGATACTTTTTGTAGGTGTTTTATTGTTTAACTTAATGACATTGAGGCGTTGGGTGCCGATTATTTTTTAACCAAGAAGTCTCAGCATATGGCCCCCAATTACCGCAGCATCGTTTTTTGGGGATCATGTTGCTTAAAGTTTCTCACAGCCGTTTCTTGAGATTGCACCGCATAACAATAGCGACATCCGCTCACGCTGGTGTTATCCATTCCAATATCAATGGTTTTCAGACAGTGACAGCCTTGTCGAGAAGGGCTTTGTTCTAGTTGATTGATCTGGTTAACGAGTTCTGTGCCATAAGGTGCGAAAAGTGCTAGACTACAACATTGCGAGTTCGGCAATGATGACCATTCTGGATTACTGCAAATCCGCAGTTCTATCAGATATTCCGCGGCGATGCTGACCAAACTGTCGAGTAAAATATGAGCTTGTTGGCCCACTTGTAATAGGTTTGGATAGCGGGTTGAAACCAGTTTATGTCTCGGGTTTAGTTGACGATATTGAACTTCCACTAACTCATTCATTCTTCTGACCGTTTTAGCGTAAGGTTCTGGGAAGGAGACGTTTACAATTCGGGTGTAATCCTGAAGGGCGCTGGCAATAGCCCGAAAGTGAGCCAAGTGAAATTTCACTGGGCAGTCCTTGGAAATCACAATGGGATCATAACGCCATTGTATGCACTCAGGCGATGGCAAAGTCTTGCTGATAGCGATAAAGTCATCAATCACATTTTCAAGTCTAGGAATGTGGGGCTCCAGATCATGGCCGTATCCGGTGATGGTGTATTGAAACACATAAGGAATCTCGTAGTGCTTGGAGTTGGCTTTGGAAGGAATGGGCATACTTTGTCCAGAATAAATACCCCAAAACCTCTTCATTATGCAACGAAACGCGCCCTTTACCTCCAAAAGCATTTCGGAATTCAGCAAAACCAGCTTTGCGCCGTTCAGCAAACCATTTGGCAAAGTAGTGTGGTATGTCAGTTCGACGTGAGGCACTAATTAAATTCATGACGTATTTTTTATACGAATGAAAATATACAAGGATTGTATATAATAAGGGATTTTAGAAACTTATAATTAACTACAAGGATTGTATCTAATAATGAATTTTAGAAACTTATATCTACAAGGATTGTATCTAATAAGGAATTTTACAAACTTGTATCTACAAGGATTGTTTCTAATAAGGTATTTTAGAAACTCATATCTACAAGGATTGTATCTAATAAGGAATTTTAGAGGCAAGCATCAAATCATGTCAGTCAACTTTTTATTATCAAAAGCATTTGCTGATTGAATCGCTAATTAACTTCGATTTTAGTTTCCAAGGAAAGCTAAAATTTTCTCGAATTTGTTCATTCTCTTCTCATTGCTAAGAAATCCGTTTTTATAACAATCCTTGGGTGTTTGGGCGCACGAAAAAACTTGATCATTGAGTACTACGAACAAAGGTGACTTAAGGAATTAAGTTCCAGGGGCGTTGCCCCTGGCTATATTAATTTCGCCCCGTTGGGGCTTTAAAACCTAGCCCCTTTGGTGCGTATTATTAAAGCCAGTGTAACTACCTAGCTGTTCTTGCACAACAAAAATTTATTAAGTAAGTGCCATTAAGGTGATAAATCATCTACTACGAACGAACTGAAAAAAAGCTGATTAATCACCTACTAACGTAAGTTCTACTTTTCAATAAGTTATCTAAATCATCTCTTAATCAATTATTTTATGACAATTAATTGATTAAAACGACATTTTTTATATTAAGCCCTTAGCATTAATAGCTTAAAACAGAATATTTGTGGGCCATCAACTGGAAGAAGTAAGTACAGCTTATGGATTTTGTTTTTAACTGATTGATAATTAATTCATTATCACTTAATAATTGATATAACGAATATTTTTATAACTCATTGATATTTCAAATCGAACTCACGTTACTACGAACAGACAATGCCTCTAAAAAATCCGTTTATACCCCAAATCCGTTGTACTATACTCAAGAAGGGAACAAATTAGACTTTTTGAGAAACAAAAATAACTTAAGTAACTAGCTTTTAGCCCCAACGGGGCGATATTAATACAGCCTGGGGCAGCGCCCCAGGAAATCCAAGTTATGGCCATGTTGAGTATATCACTACCTCCAAGGTTGGTTTTTAGCCGGATGAGTTATCGCCTATTTGTTTAAGTATCAACAACGTGATGTCATCAAACACCTTTTGTTCACCAATGTATTGGCGCACATCGTTGATGATAGCTTGCCGAATTTCAGAGGCTGAGTGTTGCCAATGTTGACGGGCGATTTCACAAAGCCGCTCTAATCCATACAATTTGCCTTCAATATTTTCTGCTTCTGTAATCCCATCGGTGTAAAGTATTACCACATCTCCGGCATTCAATGAGACTGTTTGTTCGGCTATCATCTCGGCAATGTCATCGACTAGTCCGATTGCGAAACCTAACGGTATCGTGTCTATCCGTTCAATAATGCCGCCAGAGCGCACGACAATCATTTCTTCATGTAGCCCACTCAAACGCAGTTGGTTATTAGAGTAGTCTAGTAAGGCAAGGGTGAGGTTTTTATTCACCTTCATCCGCTGCAAGTTGTCATAAATCATGCGGTTGATGACACTTAAGAATTGGACTGGATTAGTGACATTATTAACCAATAGTGTTCGCACGGCGGTTTGTACCATTAGCATCAATAAACCGCTTTCTAAACCATGTCCGGTTGCATCACCAATGCCACAGATAACGCGCCCTTCATGCTGTAGTACGTCGTAGTAGTCGCCACCCACTTCGTCTGCCGGTTCCATAAACGCGGCGATTTCTAGGCCGGCCACTTGATTCAGTTCCTCTTCTGTGGGTAAAACCATCTGTTGCAGTTGCCGAGCAATATTGAGTTCCGTACTTAGGCGGAGATTTTCGGCTTTGAGTCGCTCAAGGCGAATCCGTTCTGCTTCCGCTCGTTTACGCTCGGTGATGTCTTGAATGGCAGCAATGGCATAAGTCATGTTGTCATGTTCATCATAGATAGGCGTTCCCCAAGCTTCTATGGGAATAATTTTATCGCCTTGATGAATTTCCATATCTTCAATATTGGTTTTTTCGCCCTTCAAGGCTCGCACGAGGGGTTGACGCTCAGTGGGGTACATTTGGTTTGTGTCTGCGAGATAGGCTTGATAAACTTCAGCCAATTTGTCGATGGTGACATCAGACACGACACCTTTGCCAAAAATCTGTTGGGCGGTTCGATTGATGTAGTGAGGTTGACCATTGGCATCGACTACAAACACGCCCACCGGCATGGCTTCTAGGAATTGCGTTAGTGTTTTCTCACTTTTTTGAACTTCGGCGTAGAGTTTGGCGTTTTCAAGATGGGTTTTGACTCTGGCTAAGAGTTCGTCTTTTGAAATGGGTTTTGTCAGGTAATCATTGGCGCCGGCCTCAAATCCTTCTACCATGTCTGATACTTGATTTTTAGCCGTCAACATTAAAATAGGCAGTTCATTTCGTGAAAACTGCTCGCGCAGTTGACGGCACACTTCATAGCCGGTCATTTTAGGCATCATGACATCGAGTAAAACCAAGTCGGGTTTGAAATCCGCCTGAATCAGTTCTAATGTTTCCATGCCATTAGTGACTTGGACAACCACATAATGTTGTAGTGAGAGATGGTTGACAAGTACCTGACGATTGACGGGTTCATCATCAACAATGAGAATTTTGATATCGCCAACCGCCTCGAACACAGGTTGTACTGATGTGACGGAAAGCGATTGATTACTGTCAGCCAAGGATTGACGGTTCAATTGAGAAAATGACGCTTGGCGATATTCTAGTCGACCTTCTGAAAAGGGCAAGCTAAAGAAAAAGCACGAACCTTTGCCAACGGTGGATTCAACCCCAATTTGCCCACCGTGCAATTCCACCAGTTGTTTGCTCACCGTTAAACCTAAGCCAGTGCCACCGTATTCTCTCGCGGTTCCACCATCCGCTTGTTCAAAGGATTGAAAGATTTTGTCTAACTTGTCTTCTGGGATACCAATGCCAGTGTCGTAAACCTTGATGGCTAAAAAAGGCTTAGGGTTTTCGACAATGTCAGCGGCAACAACCACGCTACCACGGTGAGTGAATTTTATCGCATTACCAACAAGGTTAAAGAGAATTTGTTGCAAGCGATTTTCGTCGGCGTGGGCGAGTGGCAAGTCAGGTGGAACGGCATTAATAAGCTGTACCTCTTTTTGCGCCACCAGCGGTTGGCTGAAGGCTAACACAACTTCGGTGATTTCTCTCACACCGACGGGCTTAAGTTGCAAGTCAAGATTTTTTTGCTTGAGTTTGGAGAAATCAAGGATGTCATTGACTAAATGGGCAAGCCGTCTGCCACTGTCGGCAATCATTGCCAGATTCGATTGGGTACTTTCGGGTAATTCACCGGTAGCACCTTCTATCAACGATTCAGCAATGCCGATAATGCCATTGAGAGGCGTTCTTATTTCGTGGGAAGTGTTAGCCAGAAAATCGTCCTTAAGTTGATCCATTTGGCGCAATTCCAGATTCTTAGTCTCTAGGGTTTCAAAAAAGACTTTTAATTGTTTTGCCATACTATTAAAGGAGTTGGCAAGCAATTCAAATTCGTCGTGACTTTTAATAACAATAACGGTGTCAAAGTTGCCAAGACGCACTTGTTCAGCGCCGTTACGCAATTTAGCAATGGGACGAGTCAATAAACGGGCCATCAAATAGGCCACTAAGAGTGACAGAATTAAACTAATACCGATAATAGTGAGGGAAATAAACTTTAATTTATAAAGCTGATTGGCTTCACTGGCTACATCGACATCAAGTCCAAGCACGGCAATGACGTTGTTGTGTTTATCTTTAATGGGAATAATCGCTGTGAGGAAAATTCCCCACTTGTCGGGGGTAAAAACGTTTGTGGCTTTTGCTTCACCCTTCTGGAAGGCTTCCATAAATATGGAAACTTCAGTTTTATCAATGGCATATAAAGTGCCCGGCGGCGTATCATCCTCATAATCCGCATCGGCAATAAATTTTAAAATGTTGCCTTGAGGAGATTGGGGCATTTTGACCAAAATGTAAACGTAGTGAAGTAGTGGCGGATCTAAGCTAGAATCGACCGAACTGCTGTCAATGTGTCTCAGCGGCACGATTTGTTGACGACTCGCTTCTTTAATTTGCCTGAGTCGTTGCACCAATTCTTGGAAGTCTGTTGAAGCGATATACTTTTCAGCGACTTCAGGTGCTAAGCTGAAGGCCGTATCCCCTTCTTCTATGTCCAACCTGTCGGGGGTAATGGGTAATGAATCTTGCTCCAGTGCCTTGGTTATTTTCTTAATATACGCTCTGGCTTGTTCATCAAGCAAAAACGTACCGGTACGACCAACATCTTTTAAACGCTTGGTCATTTGGTTGAGAACAATGCTGTAGGTGTTTGAATAAAAGAAATAAACACTGGTACTGGTCATGCTGACAGCTAAAAGGGATATAGCTAACCCAATTTTGAGGCGGAAAGATAATTTCATCAGATTTTATCAGTTATCAGTTATCAGTTATCAGTTATCAGTTATCAGTTAAATAACTATTGCAGGAAGGCGGAAATCTTCATACCACCCATTAGTACACAGTCGTCCAAACTAACGTTTGGCAGTCGTCCAAACTAACGTTTGGTAGTAGGCGATGAATCGCCTACTACAAACTTATATATAGGTTAGAAATCCGATTTTTCAAAAAAATCGGATTTCTTTTAGATTTCTTTTACTCTATTTTTATGAAAGTCTATAGTTTGTAGTAGTGGCTTTAGCCACTAGGCGGCATTGGATGAATCGCCTACTACAAACTTATTTGGGCGATGAATCGCCTACTACAAACTTATAAATTGGGGGAGCTTGTATGTATGCAAAAACCTTACCTTGATGCATAAGGGTGAGGGGTAAGTCGGTTAAATTGTCAATTGCACGACAGTGGTAACAACAATCACGTCCGGATCGGTTCTCAGGGTTTCAAACTTCCAGCGGAGTTTGGCTTCATGATGAAGCAGCATCGTTAGTAAGCCTAACCCAGACTGGGTTTGGTTATCTTGGTCTAAATTGTTTGTTAGCTTTTCCATCCATAATTCCTCTGGCTCGGTGCTTGTCAACACTTGGAGGTAAGTTTGAAACGCAGCGACGGCTTGGGAAGGAATGCTATTGGTGACGAAGAATAGCATACAGTCGCTACACCAGTAGAGTTGAACGCGAATCGAGCAATGTGAGGTTTTGTCATAAAATTTCATAGCATTTTCCAACAATTCGTTGGCAATGTAGCCCACGGTTTCCTTAATTTCTTTTTGTCTAGCCCAATCATTTTCAAAGAAAGTGGTTAAGTAGTCGGCCATAAAATCGGCCGATACGCCATTATTTCGCCATATTTGACTGAGCGGGGCCGTGCTAGGCGAAAATTCTAGAATTAAATATTCTTTGTAACGGGCTGGCTCGTCAATGACATCGCCGAATGTTTGAATCATAACAAACTCCGCCTCTTATATACCAATGAAAAATTAAAAATGAACCTGTTGTTTGTAAATGACGTGTTTTAGAAATCCGATGTCTTAAAGACATCGGATTTCTTCACAGCGTTTCAGATAAACCTGCGCCGCGAGATCATTTTTATTGACTTGCAGGACTCTTTCAAAAAAGGGGCGTGCATCATTGAATTCTTCCCAGTGATAAAGTACAAAACCTTCTTCAAAATCATGGCGTGTTTTGTTTTTGAGTGCTTTTACAGTCGGCGAGTCGGCATCATAAATTTCGTAAACGGTGACAGTTTCGGATTTACCTTTGACTTTCACGGCATCAATTACCCGAATACTGTATTGTAACGGATCAGTTAATTTGAGATAAGTTTGTTCGGTAATTAACAATGCCGTGCCATAGGTTTTTGTTAGGCCTTCGACACGCGAGGCTAAATTCACGGTATCCGAAATCACGGTGCCATCCATGCGCTTTTTACCGCCCACCGTGCCTAGCATGAGGTATCCGGTATGGATGCCAATACCAATATTGAAGCAGGGCCGCCCCGGACGGCCTCGAGTTAGGTTGTATTGGGCTAATTGTTTTAACATGCCAATGGCAGCTTGCACGGCCTCATTGGCACTCGTTGGGAAGATTGCCATGATAGCATCACCAATATATTTATCAATAAAGCCGTGATGTTCATGGATAACCGGTTCCATTCGACTCAAGTAGGCGTTGAGAAAATTAAAATTTTCTTGTGGTGTCATTTTTTCGGAAATAGACGTAAATCCCCGAATATCGGCAAATAATATCGTCATTTCTTTTTCAACTTGGTCGCCTAATTGAACTTCAATAATGCTTTGCTTGTCTAAAAGACTTAAAAATTCATGAGGCACAAAGCGTTCATAAGCTTTGTTGAGTTGATAAAGTTTTTGTTGCTGCATCTCTTCCAGTTGGCGAGCAAAAGCATCCAGTTGTTCATTTTGAACTTGGATATCTTTATATTGTTTGCGAAGTTGTTCTTCTTGCAGCTTGCGTGCGGTGATGTCTACCGAGTATTCAATCATTTTGGTCAGATGGCCCTTTTTATCAAAAATGGGAAAACCACGGACTTCAACTGTTCTGAGCGTGCCATCTTTATCTGAATGGAGATGTTCTACAATGACCGGTTTTTTGGTTTTTTTGACGGTTTCAAGTGGGCAAGGATATTCTGTGCCGGTGCAAGGTTGACTTCTGTGGCGCGTATGTGCATAGCATGTTGTCAGAGGTTGCATACTAAGCGTTCGTGTGGAAAAATTAGAAGCTTCTACTTGGTAGTTATTGGTGTTGATGACATAGAAGGGATGATCAAGTGAGTCTATGATATTTTGCAGAAAGTCTTTTTGTTGTTGAATTTGATCGAGTGCCCGCTTGCGCTCGGTGATGTCGTAGGCGACGCAAATAATGGCTTGTTCACTGTTGAAAATCATGGGGTGAAAATAAACTATTACCCAAAACGGCTTACCATCAAGCTTTTTAGTTTGGAGTTCAAAATTGTGGACATAGCCTTCTTTTTTGAGTATTTTAAAAAAGTTCTGCCGATCATTAGGACGGCAAAAGTTGTGTAAATTATTACCAATCAGCTGGTTAGCTGGAATATTAAAAGTATTGCTATAGTGGTCATTGGCATACAAAACGGTGTCATCGGAGAGACGACTGATAGCCATTGGAATGGGAATGGCCGTGACAATGGCCCGCAATCGTTCTTCACTTTCCCGTAAGGCCGCTTCGGCCTCTGCATGTCTGAGACGGGCGTCAAAATTGCTGAAATGACCACAATTAATAGGGCCAGTGCTAGAAATGGCATTGCCATCTTCTTTAAAATATGATGTGATTTTGCTTGTAATGTTGATTGCGAGATATGAGAAACAATCTTCCAGTAATATTCCAGAGTGCCAAGCTTTGCCTCACTGGGTGCGAAGGCCTGTTGCCGGTGCTTGATTTTTGTCCTTCTAAAAGTGGATAGACGGTGGTAAAGGTGAATCTGCTAGCACTTTATTTCTTACTCAAACCTAATCAAAGTTACTTATTTTAGTGCCGTTTTAGACTGAACTATTTTAAAACTTGACTTTTTAAATTATATCAAATAATATAAAAAATCATCTGTTTGGATGACACCATGACGGTGTCATGGATATGAGGGGCTCTGCAAATCAGAGGTTGCAAATTCGCATCAAGATTAGGTTAATCTTGGTGTGAATTTTATTAGGCCTTGAGTCTAGGGGCCGTTCGGATGAGACAGCCCATCCAGGACTCCAGTTGCAACTCGGCTTTTGAGTTATCTTTGGCCCGCGAATTATCAGGGATACTTGATCAAGGATGAGTAACTTTTTAGAAGCTGAATAAACCATTGTTGGTGGAAAACTGGCCGGATTCTGTTTTGCTAATTTGTTGCCATTCTTCTGGGAAGCGGTTTCCAAAGGTTCGGTGACGGTCATTTTTATACATAAAGCCCCATTCATCTTCGGGCACGATGCCTTTTAGCCAGAATCCTTCTGCATTCAGAAGCATAATATGACTTGAAGCACTAGCGGCTCTTTCTGCTAGTTTTTTTAGTAGCCTTGCGCCAAAGTAGTTGAATAGTACGATACCTCGTTTTTGTCCACGGCTATCAAATACGGGGGTGCCAAATCGAATCATTGGCTTTAAAGGGCGTTCTATTTGTCCGTTTTCAATGTTTAAGTCAAACGGTGAAACAAAGACTTCTTCCCGTTCTAACATAAAGGCATCTCGAAAGTAATACCGTTTGCCTTTATTTTGAAGTTGCGAAGTGGGAACAATAAATGGGTTACCGGCATTAAAGTTGACGCGCGCGATTTCCATCCCGGCTTGGTCTAAAAAACGAATTTGGTCATAAAGCCGTTTTCGGGCCGAAAATAACAGATATTCTTTTGCCAAGTTCTCCCTTTGATGAGCGCTACTATTGTTAAGAAAGGCTTGCAATTCATTTTGTTCAGCTAAAAACATTAAGTCCGATACAATGTAGGTGAATTCGTTGATAATTTGTTCAGTTTGTCCTTTTAAGCTTTCAACGGCTTGGATTTCTAAAACGGTTTTGTTATTTCGTATTTCGTTGTAATAAATAGCGGTACTAATCGCAAATATCGGTGACAGTAATAGCAAGGTTGTTAAGATAAAGCGTTTCATGGTTTTTCAGTTTTCTGTGATCAGTTTTCAGTTTTCAGTTCGACAGGTTTGTAGTAGGCGATTTATCGCCTTTTTCTCTGGTTTGTAGTAGGCGATTTATCGCCTTTTTCTCGCCCCGTTAGTGGCTTTTGCAACTACTACAAACATATTTGTTGCTAAAAGTGGCGTTTTTTTGAGAGCCGTCACACACCCCTGGCATCCCTCAATGCCATTAAGTTAAGAGCATGTAGCATGTAGGGTGGGTCTAGCTGCGCGAGGAAAAAGTTTCTTCGATCCTTTTGGCATAGCTTTGCTACACCCACCACATTCGAGATAAATGGTGGGTGTTCGTAAGTTCTGGGTGGCTACCCCAAGGTTTTTTGACTTGGTGGCATTGAGGCATGGGGGTGTGTTTGTGACGGTGCATTGTATAGTAATATTTCCGTCCAAAGCCTTAGAATAAATTCTAAGGCTAAAAGCTCAAGTAGGCTAAAGCCTACTAAATCAGTTATTGAGTGCCCTTTAGGGTACTTTAGCTGTTAGCCTCAGAATTTATTCTGAGGCTAAAAGGTTTTGCAAGAGCCTCTAAGCAATGTTTATAATCTATGCCTAAAGAAAAAACTTACAAGGATATTTACCTTGACATCTTTGAAAACTATGACGTTGGCTTGGTAGAGATACTTGGGCCTACCGGCAACGGTAAAACCAGTGCCTTGTATAAAGATTTTAACAATGAGGATAGATTTATTTTAAATGAGATTGCCAAAGCCAAACGGCAAGCCTCAGAATAAATTCTTCGGTATTCGCATCGTTCAGCTAAAGCCTACTAATAGTGCCCTTTAGGGTACTTTAGCTTTAAGCCTTAGAATTTATTCTAAGGCTTAACTTTTTGGGTAGTCAAAACCTAAAGGTTTGGACTCCATCACCACTAAATAGTTGTTTGTAGTAGGCGATTTATCGCCTTTTTCTTTTGTTAAAATTCTGTCGATTTAACATTCATGCAACAAGCACAAAACACACTCATCGCTGAACGCCTCTGGATTCCAGCAGACACGCAAGCCATCCTCTGGGATATGGATGGCGTATTAATAGATTCTGTTAGTGCCTATCTCGTCATTTGTAATCAACTACTAAGACAGCATTTTGGCAACCCTGTTATTATTACAAAAGCGTTTATTCGTTCTATTTTGGCTTATGAACCCGTCAAGTTTTTTGAATTAATCCTCGCTTTTGTTGAAAAAACCTATCTAACGCCAGAAGCTACCAAGTCAATAGATAAAATGGTAACCGCTTTTCGTCAGGCACGGCATGACAATGTTATTGAACTCAATCCTGGTATCCGTGACATTTTAAAAGCCGCTCGCTCCCAATCATTAAAAATGGCGGTAGTTTCTAATAATCCAACGGCGGATATTAAATCTATATTAACGCGATCAGGAATTCTGGACGACTTTGATAGTATTGTTGGTAATGACATAAAAAAACTGGCAAAAAAACCGGCACCGGATACTTATCTCCTTGCCGCTCAATTGTTAGCGGTTAATCCGAAAAAATGTGTCGTCATTGAAGACACTTTGATTGGTATTGAAGCCGGTTACAATGCCAACTGTTATACAATTGGCGTAGCGACAGGAGGCACTGACTTTAAATCGCTTGAACAGGCAAAAGGGGTACGACAAGTTTATTCCTCATTCAACACCTAGTTTGCCTAGCTAGTTTGTAGTAGGCGATTTATCGCCTTTTACTCCGCCTAGTTTGTAGTAGGCGATTTATCGCCTTTTTCTCCCACATATAAAAGACGAACCGTAAACTAGACATGTTAGAAATACAACGCTTAACTAGTTCAGCTCAATATTTTTGGTCACAACTAGATAATTTGTTAGCATGGGACACCGTATCAGATGACACGGTAACACAAACAGTACGCGATATTTTGCAAAACGTGCGTCGCAAAGGTGATACCGCCTTGCTTGACTACACACGCCAATTTGATCGCCGAAACGTACAAAACCCAGAAGAACTTATTATCCCCAAGGAACGTTTGCAACAAGCTTTGGAGGGTTTAGACAAAACCCAACGCCAAGCGTTGGAACAAGCCGCTGAGCGTATTAGCAATTATCACCAACATCAAAAGCAAGCCTCTTGGCAATATACCGAAGCCGATGGCACGATATTAGGGCAACAAGTCACACCGCTTTCTAAAGTCGGTTTATACGTGCCCGGTGGCAAAGCCGCTTATCCGTCTTCAGTGCTGATGAATGCGTTACCGGCCAAAGTGGCATATGTCGCTGAAATCATTATGGTAGTGCCAGCGCCCGATAATAATCTCAATGAAATGGTGTTAGCGGCGGCCGCGATTGCGGATGTTAATAAAGTATTTAGTATAGGCGGAGCGCAAGCCATTGGGGCACTTGCCTACGGCACAGAAACGGTGCCCAAAGTTGATAAAATCGTCGGGCCGGGCAATATTTATGTTGCCACCGCTAAGAGCATGGTATTTGGTACAGTCGGCATAGATATGATTGCGGGGCCTTCAGAAATTATGGTGATTTGTGATGGGCAAACTGATCCAGACTGGATTGCGATGGATTTATTCTCGCAAGCCGAACATGATGAAGATGCGCGCGCCATTTTAATCAGTCCAGAGGTGGCCTTTTTGGACACGGTGCAAGACAGCATGAATCGCTTAATTGAACAAATGCCACGCGCCGAGATTATTCGCACTTCGTTAACTCAACAAGGGGCCTTGATACAAGTCAAGAATTTAGACGAAGCCATTGAAGTGGCTAATTTTATTGCGCCGGAACATTTGGAATTATCCATTGAAAACCCACAAGCCTATGTCTCCAAAGTTCGCCACGCCGGGGCCATTTTTATGGGCCGTTACACGGCCGAAGCGTTAGGCGATTACTGTGCCGGCCCCAATCACGTCTTGCCCACATCGCGCACGGCCCGATTTTCCTCACCGCTAGGCGTGTATGATTTTCAAAAACGCTCCTCGCTCATTATGTGTTCTGAACAAGGAGCGCACACGTTAGGGCAAACAGCCTCGATTCTCGCATACGGCGAAGGATTGCAAGCCCACGCCAAGTCGGCCGAATATCGGATTAGGCGAAACGGTTAGTCTAGTCAAAAAATCCGATGTCTTAAAGACATCGGATTTTTAGCAAAGTGTTTGCCTACTTATGTCATTAGAAAATTGCTTTTAAATTACTATGAATAAATCTGTCACTGACTGGATACGCCCAGAAATCCAACAACTTTCCGCCTATCACGTCCCTGATCCAGGCGATGCTATCAAACTCGACGCAATGGAAAATCCTTATCGGTGGGATGCGACGCTTGTTGAGGAATGGCTCAACGTCTTGCGTACCGCTGCCCTAAACCGTTACCCTGATCCAGCAGCGCGTGAACTCAAACAACAATTACGCGCCGTCATGCAAGTTCCCGACACGATGGACATGATTCTTGGCAACGGTTCGGATGAATTAATACAAATGCTGGCCCTCACTTTAAATGGGCAAGGGCGGATATTGCTTGCGCCGGAACCGAGCTTTGTAATGTATCGCTTAATCGCACAAGTTGTCGGGATGCAATATATTGGTGTACCTTTGCAAGCCAATGATTTTGGTTTGGACATGTTTGCCATGCTGGAAGCGATTGAAACTCATCAACCGGCCTTAGTGTTTTTGGCTTATCCCAATAATCCCACTGGCAATGCGTTTGACATGATAGATATAGAAGCCATTATAGAAACGACACCCGGCCTTGTGGTGATTGACGAAGCTTATGCACCATTTGCTAATAACACATTGATGTCGCGCTTAGGCGAATATCCCAATTTACTGGTGATGCGTACCGTCTCCAAATTAGGGCTGGCCGGTTTACGGTTAGGCCTACTGGCTGGGCCGCACAAATGGTTAGAACAGATTGAAAAAACGCGCTTACCTTATAATATCAATGTCTTAACCCAACTCAGTGCCGTATTTGCGTTACAACACTATGCGGTGCTAGATAAACAAACCGATCAAATCCGCGCCGATAGGGCGGAATTACTAGAAGGCCTCAACGCCATCAATGGAGTGCAAGCGTGGACAAGCCAAGCGAATTTTATTCTGTTTCGCGTTGCAGACGCGCAAGCCATTTTTAATGGCTTAAAAGAAAACGGTATTTTGATTAAAAACTTACATGGCAGTCATTCCTTATTGAACAACTGTTTACGAGTGACGGTGGGTACTCCCGAAGAAAATCGGGCGTTTTTGCAAGCATTGACACAAATCTGTTTGTAGTAGTCGCTTTAGCGACTCACAAGCCGCTCGTTATACTTTTGTTTACCCTTTTGGATGAGGGCAACCATAAAGGATTGCCCCTACATTAGATGACGGTTTGTTGGGGCAATCCCTTGTGGTTGCCCTTAACGTTTCTTGCGGCCCGTTTGCCCACCCTACCTTGTATAATGATAAGAACTCTAGCTTCGGAACGAGAAAAAAGGAGCAACAAAATGAGTGAAGTCATCGACTTTGAAGAAGAAATTCTTGAAAATGAGGAAGCTAAGAAGGGATCGTTAAATCATAGCCTAGCGGCTGGTAGGATAACCGGGTTATTATTTAATGATGACAGATTCACCGTGATGCCGGCACTAAGTCTGGATGCCAGCCAAATCGACTTAAAACGCTTCAAGCTGAAGGCTAAAGACGAATTAGTACCTGATGTTTGTGTTTATACTAAACCACCGCCGGCACCGGATAAAGAGGTTGAAGATGACATTTTAAGAGTATCTCAAATGCCTGACTTAGCCATTGAAGTGCTTTCACCAAGCCAATCGGTAAGTGGTGAGGAAGATCAAAGCACTTTTTGCACTAGGCATTAAATCATGTTGGTTGGTTGAACCCTCAGTGGATGTTGTGCATGTTTACTCACAACCTAACCGACACAAAACTTTTGATATGAATGACACCGAGATTATTGATGAGATCATGGACATTCGATTACCCATTCAACAGGTGTTTTTATCGCATTCTGAAAACGTTTAGAATGCCAGTTATACTGCAAACGGTTATAATTTGGACTTGCTACTGTTGTGACAGTGCTAAGTATAATTGAATAAAATAGCGATTTAATCGTGATTACATTTTAATGTAAACAAAATTTTAAGGCGAACAATATAGTATAGTTCTAAACAAGTAGTGATTAAAAGCCAAAGCTTTATTTCACTTTGGGTAGTCCAAACCTAAAGGTTTGGACTCCATTAACCTGAAAAATCCTATTTTTTCAATAAATATTTTGAACATTTTTTAGTTTTTAACAATTATTGCAGCGAACAGTATAAATGGAGAGAAAAACATGACAGAACGCCGTGCCACCGTCCAACGCAACACCCTTGAAACCCAAATTACCGTGCAACTTAATCTTGATGGCACTGGCAAATCCCATTTTGAGACGGGCGTACCGTTTCTTGAACACATGCTGGATCAAGTTGCACGCCATGGCATCATTGATTTAGAGATCGTCGCCAAAGGTGATTTACACATCGACGCGCATCACACGGTAGAAGATATTGGCATTACGTTAGGGCAAGCCTTTGCGAAAGCACTTGGCGATAAAAAAGGCATTTACCGCTATGGGCATGCTTATATTCCTTTAGATGAGGCCTTGTCGCGGGTGGTGATAGATTTTTCCGGGCGGCCGGGGTTAGAATTTCAGGTTGATTTTCCACGCGCCCAGATTGGTGAATTTGATGTAGACTTGTTCCATGAATTTTTTCAAGGCTTTGCCAACCACGCTTTAGTCACGTTGCATATTGACAATATACGTGGTAGAAATGCTCATCATATTGCCGAAACCGTCTTCAAAGCCTTTGGGCGAGCGGTACGCATGGCGGTGGCATTTGATCAGCGGATGCAAAATGTTATGCCATCAACTAAGGGCAGTTTGTAATTGGCTTCAATGTTTTAGAAATCCTATTTTTTCAAAAAATCGGATTTCTCCCTCTGGTGTCTAGGACATTTTTTCTGCTCAATAAGAAATTGTCCGGTACAAACTAGCTCTCATCAAGAACTTATGTTGAGTTTATTATCATGTCCATTCAAATCAACAATAAAACTTACCAAGCCATTATCTTTGATGTCGATGACACGTTGATTGATACGTCTAAATCTTACGATGAGGCGATAAAGAGAACGGTTAAACATTTCACGTCAGCCGAGGTGAGCGACGAACATCTCAATTTAGTGCGATCTCATGGCATTGCTTATGGTGTCAATAACGATTGGAATGTCACTTGGCTTTTAATTGAGTTGGTAAAAAAGTTTCCCACCGAAAAATGGCAAAAATTCTTAACCAATCAAGTCCTTAATGAAATCAACCCAAAATCAGCCGAATATTTTGAAATAAACGTTTTTTTTCAAAATATTTACCTTGGCAATCCCTACTTTAATGGACAAGGTTTAATTGATACGGCCGAAAAAAAATGGTACACCGACAAATTCTTTCCGACACTCAAAGGCCTTGGAATCAAAATGGCGGTAGTCACTAGCCGGCCCACCGATGAAGCACGTTACACTTTAAAAAATGTCAATGGTTTAGTTGGCGAGTTCATAGAAAATGAAGATTTTATTATCAGTGCCGGCAGTAAAAATGCCCAAGGGCAATTAATCGCTGAAAAGCCAAGCCCCGAACCGATTTTAGAGTGCCTTAAACGACTCAACTTGGGGCCTAAAGACTGTGCTTATGTTGGAAACTCAACGGGTGATTATATCGCTGCTAGAGACGCTGACGTTGACTTTATCCAAGTTGGATATAGTCAAATTGAAAGACGCAACGAACCGCCGGGATTTAATTACCTCAAGCTTGACAGTGTGAATGATTTAGTAATTGGTAATTGGTAATTGTCTCTTACTTAAAAACGCCAAAACTACCAAAAAATAGTAGAATTAGTTATGTTTAAGGGGTAAGCTCCCCACGTCACATATGTGACTCTATGTATAATATACACAATACTTGGCAAAAGTTTCTCCGAAACTTTTGCCTGGTTTTTTGAAGCTAATCTTATGTTAATTATAAGTCTAGGTAAGACCCGTATAACATTTCATACTGAACCGCTAATACCTGCCTTCTTGAACTTCCCTAAGTTCATGCATGCACTATATTACAAATAATTATTGTATGTCAATATATTTTTCACGCAAAAGTTTTTCATGAAAAACTTTTGCGTGAACTTTAGTTTTTTTTATTTTGTGGTTTTTGTGTATAATGCGAACGGTTTGTAGTAGTCGCTTTAGCGACTATTACCGCTTGAGCATTTATTACCCGCCTCCCTTCATTTTCCCCCTACTTCGTTAAACTCAATCTCCCTCACTTGTTGCTCTGAAAAAAATAAAATAAATCGTGATGCGAATTAAGGGTTGAATTAAATATTATGAAATCAATGATTTATAAAAACTTCTGATTGAGACGTTATTTTATAACCTACATTTTTCATTTTTAATTCTTAATTCGCATTCGTGATTGCCTTTGCTAAAATGATTTATTTATTCCAAAATATGCACCCTGAACATCATGGACTCAGGGCCCAATAATGAATATACACGAATATCAAGCAAAACAATTGTTTGCCGATTATGGCATCCCAGTGCCAGCGGGACATGCCGCTTGGAACGCTGAAGAAGCTAAACAACATGCAGTCACTTTGGGCGGTGAGGCTTGGATGGTTAAAGCACAAGTCCATGCCGGCGGACGTGGCAAAGCAGGCGGCGTTCAACGTACCCAAAGTTTGGATGAAGTGATGGAAATCTCTCAGCGTTTGATTGGGACTCAGTTAGTGACTCATCAAACCGGAGCTCGCGGACAACCGATACATTGCGTACTCATTGAAAACACCACGACAATCAAGAGCGAACTTTACTTAAGTTTATTGGTTGATCGGGCGGCAGCGCGTGTTGCTATGATTGCGTCGCGTGCCGGGGGAATGGAGATTGAAGAAGTCGCGGCCAAAACCCCAGAAAAAATCATCAGGCGTACCATCGATCCAGTGGTGGGTATTCAAAGCTATCAATGCCGTGAAATCCGTGAAATGGCCTTTGCTTTGGGCTTGGACGCTGTCGGGCGTAAGCAATTGATTTCTATATTGTTTAATTTATATCGCCTGTTTGTAGACAAAGACCTGAGTTTGGTTGAAATTAATCCTTTAATCATCACCGAGCAAGGTGATTTATTGGCCTTGGATGCCAAGATTAATATTGATGATAATGCCCTCTATCGGCAGAAAGATTTAGCGGGCTTATACGATTCGACTCAAGAAGACGAAAAAGAACACCGGGCACGTCAGTTTGATCTGAACTATGTCGCTTTGGATGGCGAGATTGCCTGTATGGTTAATGGTGCCGGTTTAGCGATGGCAACGATGGACGTGATTAAAATGCAGGGCGGTGCGCCGGCGAATTTTCTTGATGTGGGCGGAGGCACGACGGCGGATAGGGTGACGGGGGCCTTTAAAATCATCTTGTCCGATCCCAAAGTTAAGGCCATTTTGGTCAATATCTTTGGTGGTATCGTCAGATGTGATCTGATTGCCGAAGGTGTGATTCATGCGATTAAGGAAACCGCCACCCAATTACCCGTTGTTGTCCGTCTGGAAGGGACTAACGTTGAGGCGGGTAAAGCCCTGTTGAAAGAAAGTGGTTTATCGGTTATGGAAGCTGATGATTTGGATGAGGCTGCTAAAAAAGCCGTCCTAGCGGCTAAAGGATGACAATATGAGTATATTAGTTGATGCGGACACCAAAGTGATTTGCCAAGGATTTACCGGCAAACAAGGGACTTTTCACTCAGAACAATGTCTTGCCTACGGGACGGGATTGGTGGGTGGCGTAACACCCGGCCGCGGTGGACAAACTCATCTGGGATTGCCCGTTTTTGATACCGTGCGCGAGGCGCGTAAGGCCACCGATGCGACAGCCAGTATGATTTATGTGCCGGCACCCTTCGCCGCGGATGCGATATTAGAGGCAGCCAAGGCTGGCATTAAAATCATCGCCTGCATTACCGAAGGTATTCCGGTGTTGGAGATGCTCAAGGTCAAAACAAGACTGACTGACCACTATCCGCAAGTGCGCTTGATTGGCCCCAATTGCCCCGGCATTATTACCCCTGGTGCTTGCAAAATGGGTATCATGCCCGGCTTTGTCCATCAACCAGGATCGATTGGCATCATCTCGCGTTCTGGCACATTGACTTACGAAGCCGTGGCTCAAACCACGCGCTGTGGCTTGGGACAAAGTACCAGTATTGGGATTGGCGGTGATCCGATTCATGGCATGAACTTCATAGATTGTTTAGAATTGTTCCAACAAGACCCACAAACAGAAGGCGTAGTCATTGTAGGTGAAATCGGAGGTACGGACGAAGAAGAGGCCGCGGATTATATTAAGTCGTCCATAACCAAACCCGTCGTTGCTTACATTGCCGGTGTCACCGCCCCAGCGGGCAAACGCATGGGACATGCGGGGGCAATCATTGCGGGCGGTAAAGGCACGGCACAAGATAAATTTGCGGCCCTAGAGGCGGCGGGCGTGACGCTGGCACGAAATCCGACGGAGATAGGGGATCGAATTTTGGAATGTTTGAACAACCCTTAATTCCGCTGTTCCAATTTGTGGCTTTTCAGAGTTTTTTAGAATTGTGAACAGAAGCGTAAGCCTTGCTAATTGTGAATTGTGTTTCAGGCAAAAGTTTCCGCAACGGAAACTTTTGCCTTTCAGGCTAAAGTTTTTCGGAGAAAAACTTTAGCCTGAAATTGTGAATTGTGGAGTATATTTGGTAAACCTTTAAATTTTAAAGTAGGATGGGTAACTTTGTATCAAGCGAAGCGAGATCAACCCATGCCTCTGGCGACAATAAAATTCAATAATTTATAAAAAGTCGAACATGGCGTTAATTTTGGCAGCACCAACTACCAACTAAAAACGCCGGGAGTCCTGTAGGGGTAGTGACAACGTCCAAAAAAAACTAACAAAAATAGGACTGACGCACTCAGCCATTTACATCACGCGCCTTTTTGGCGAAACGGCTTTATAGAAATAACTAAATTAATTTCATTTGTCAAGGCGTAAGTCCTAAAAAACTTACCACCTATCAGTTTTCAAATCCTCAACACAGAGAACACGGAGCTACACGGAGTTACACAGAGATTTCCTTTAAGAGATGGCTCTGTGTAACTCTGTGGTTCTCTGTGAACGAAAAATAATGATTTTTACTTCCCTGATAGGTGGTAAGTCCTAAAAAATTTCTCAGTTTCTCGGAACATAAGGGCACCTACCAATACAAATTATACTGCACACCGAGCCAGGCAAAAGTTTTTGCCTCGCTCCAACTTTTGCCTTTACCAAAAATGATCTCGCTTAGCTCTGAAACTGCGGATCGAAGCTGTGCGAGATAATATCGTGATATCGCGTAGCGAAGAACGAAAGGATCGAAGCTATGCGAGATAACTTCGTCAAGCGTTTTTCACTGCAAGTTACACACCCCAAAATACCATGACGTAATGGAACTTGGCCTCGGTTTGACTCACATCGATAGGGGTGTGTCAAACTTCGGTAACTCCGCTTAAGCGAGATAAAAGCTCAAGTTGTATAGCATTTTTCGCTTATGTGAAATACAAAAAAGGGCAAACCTGCAAGTTTAAGGGCAAACACGCCTGTTTGCCCCTACGAGTGATGTAGTTTACGCAAAAGAAAAATGCTATAACGGTGTTAAGTATATTTCCAACCGTTAATTGGTAACTGGTAACTGATAACTGATAACTGATAACTAATGAGTGATTATGCCACGATGTCATGCTGCCTCCTCTCATCGGGGCCGTGTGTGCCAAGAGTCTTGCCAACCACAACCATCAAATTGCTATATCGAGGGTTGCAGATGCCAAAGAACATATCAAGATAATATGAACAAAAACCACAGATACATTTTACCGAGCAATGTAACATAATATGAAAACAAAAATTTTTCTGTTAAGTGCGATCATTTTATCTGCTGTCTTATGGTTCGCGTACCATGAGTATTTTAGAGAATATGGAAAAGCCATACATATTGCTTTTGCTGGCCCCATGTCAGGTGAGGGTGCCACCGCAGGTCGATTAATGACTCAAGCCATTGAATTATATTTTGATAGAATCAATGAAAGAGGAGGAATCAACGGGAAAAAACTCATTCTCAAGATTTTTGATGACCAGAACAAAGCCGAAATAGCTCAACAACAGGCGCTTGAAATCGCCAACAAAAATAGCGCCGTTGCGGTTATCGGACACTGGTACAGTTCCGCTTCCATAAGTGCGGGTAAAATATATAAAAAATATCAAATTCCGGCCATTACGCCCGGCTCTGTCAATATTCAGGTGACTGAAGGTAACGAGTGGTATTTCAGAAATATCTATAATGCTAAGGACTCTGGTCAGTTTTTGGCAAACTATGTAAAATATGTTTTTAAACAGGATAAGGTGAGTATCATCCGTGAAAAGGCCGCTTATGGTTCTTACCTGGCTCAAGTTTTTGAAGAACAAGCTTTGAAATTGGACATGTCAATCAAAAACCAATGGCGTTATAAGAATAATAACAATCGTTTGGGTGATAAGTTTAAACAAATCGTTGAAGAATTAAAATCAAGAAAAAAAGACGCGGGTGTTATTCTGTTGGCGGTGCAAGCAACTGAAGGCGTTCAGTTGGTCAAATTAATCAAGAATGCCGGCATCCAAAACCCAATAATAGGTGCATCATCCTTGTCTGAAAATACATTCCGTCAGGGTTTTGATGACTCTCCAAGAGAGAGAGATAACCCCGGCTTCTATACTAATGATATTCATGTAGCAACGCCTTTGATATTTGATACGGCTAATGAAAAAGCCCAGCGGTTCAAAGAACTCTACGAAGCCCAATATGACGAAGCACCCGATTGGTCAGCAGCTTACGCTTATGATACGGCTATGGTACTTGTTGAAGCGATCAGAAAGGCCGAAATTCAAGGTACACAAGAAACACTGAAGGCGGATCGACAAAAAGTTAGAGAGACTCTGGCAAGCTTCACCGACATTTATGATGCTGTGGAAGGGACAACCGGCTTCAATTATTTTAATAAAGAGCGGGATGCACAAAAACCGGTTTCGATTGCCGTGTATAAGCATAAACAATCGGTTTCGGCCTTAACTCAGTTACAGGTGGTGCGTCATACCAATGAAATTGCCGATCTTCAACAAGCAGTCAACCAAGAGCGCGTGTTGCCTATTGATGACAAGTACATGTATAAAACGAATGTGGTCTACGTGGGTCTAAAATTTATTGAAATCAGTGAGATTGACATAAAAAATTTACAGTTTACTTTGGATTTTAAGTTGTGGTTTCGATTTCAAGGCGATTTTAATCCTGCGGACATTTATTTTGTCAATGTTGTCGATCAAAAAGAGGTGAGGAAACAATTTAAAAAAACCGTTGAAAAGAAAACCAAGGATAAAATTACTTACCGTGTCTATAGAATCAAGGGCCGTTTTCATGCCGATTTTCTTCCCAATTATTTTGCTTATAAACAACATCTGGTTGGCGTGAGTTTCCGTCATCGTGTTTTAACCCACAACAATTTGATTTATGTGACTGATGTATTGGGCATGGGACTACTCATGAAGGAAGAAAAATCCAAGGAAAAAATATCCTTGGAAAAAAAGTTGGCAAAAGATCGCGTTCTCAGCCCGGCTTCCGGTTGGACAATCAATCGTGTCCGGTTTTTTCCCAAGGTGGTTAAAGAGTCTTCAGCCGGTGATCCTGACTATCTCAACGTGCCAGAAGGGATAGTTAAATATTCTCGATTTAATGCGGCCATTCAAATTAAAAAAGATCAATTTACCTTACAGGGACTGATTTCATACAAATATGCCTATAATCTGATGGTGGTGAGTGGTATTCTCTTTTTACTGACGTTTTTTGTTAGCAGCAAGCAGACCTTGTTCAAATTTGTTATTTGGTTGTTTCAGATCATTTTTGCCTCTCTTTTGCTATTGTCAGGTGAAATTCTATTTGCCGATTGGCTGTCAGAAAATACCACCACCTCTCAGATGAAATCTATCATAAAGATATTTGATATACTATGGTGGTTGATACCCGCATTTCTTATTAATGTCGCGTCAGAACGTTTTATTTGGACACCTTTAGGGGAACGGTTGGGTGCCATGCCGAATATCATACGTCATTTTTTTGCACTCTTAGTTTATTTTCTGGCCCTTATTGGAATCATTGTCTTTGTATATGAACAGCGATTTACCAGTTTATTAGCCGCTTCTGGTATGATTGCCATGATTATCGGTTTGGCTATTCAAATTAATATTTCAAATGTTTTCTCCGGGATTGTGATTAACATGGAACGTCCCTTTCGGATCGGTGATTGGGTCAAAATAGGCCAGTTTGACGAAGGAGAAATCATAGACATTAATTGGAGGGCTACTCGGATTAAAGCGAGAAATGGGTGTATAGTAAGTATTCCCAACAGCATTGCCTCCGAATCGGCTATTACCAATTTCTATTATCCCGATGAAGTGTATTGGTTATGGCCTACGGTTTATGTCCATCCTAGACACCCCCCAGCGCGTGTGAAAAAAATTCTCCTTGATGCACTGCTGTCGAGCGAGAAAATTCTCAAAGATCCAGAGCCCGTTGTTATCTTTACCGGCATCAACGAGTGGGCCGCCACCTATTGGATTGCGTTTTGTGCCGACGACTACGGCGATAAATATTTGATTTTGGAAAAGGTTTGGACGCGGGTTTGGTTTCATCTTTCCCGTGCTGACATCGCGCCGGCGGTGATGCGGCAGGAAGTTCATGTTTTTAAAGGTGATAAAGGAATAGGGGAAGAGGAAATTGTGCCCCAAGGGGAGAGATTAGGCCCCCCATCGTTTGAACATAAAGCCTTGGCGAGCAAACACACTTTATAGTGCCCCAAAGCAGAAATAAAAAAATTTCCCCCCTAGCCCCCATTTTTAAAAGGGGGGAATCTCCCCATTTCGCAAAATTTAATATGGGAGGACAGTATTCGTCTTCAGCATTCTTGTTGAGTTGAAGTGAACGCTCACTTTGTTGATTTCCTTGTTTTTCCTTTCCTAGCGATAGCAATGCTTGTTGAGGGTTAAAAAAATATGAAAGTAAAATTTTTTATGTTAATTGTGATCTTATTATTGGTTTTAGTCTGGACGTTCCATAAATATTTTAAAGAGGAAGGAGAAACCATCTATATTGCTTTTATCGGCCCCATGTCCGGGAAGGGCAAGGCTGCTGGGGAAATTATGAGTCAAGCCATTCAGTTATATTTGGATCGTGTCAACGACCAAAAAGAACTCAAGGGCAAAAAAGTCGAACTCAAAATCTTTGATGACCAGAACAAGTGCGATCCTAAACAACAAGCCGAACAGGAAGCACTTAGAATCGTTGAGGAAAATCAAGTGGTTGCTGTTATCGGGCACTGGTTCAGTTCTTGTTCTATAACGGGTGGTCAAGTTTATAAAAAGTTTGGCATTCCTGCCATTACGCCGGGTTCCGTCAGTGTGGAAGTTACCAAAAATAACAAATGGTATTTTAGAAATATCTATAATGCCAGTGCCTCTGGTCAGTTTCTGGCTTATTATGTCAATAAAGTTTTTCGTTTGGATAAGGTGACTATCATTGATGATGGTAGTGGCTATGGTTCTTATTTGGCTTCAGTTTTTGAAAAAGCAGCGCGTGGCTTGGGAATGGAGGTTAAGAATAAATGGCGTTTTCATGAAAAAGATAAAAATAAGGATGAGAAGTTTAGAGGCTTCGTTGAAAAATTGAAGCGGGACGGCAAAGCCGCGGGTGCCATTCTGCTGGCGATGCAAGCGAGTGAGGGCATTCCTTTGGTGAGATTAATCAAAGATGCCGGCATCCAAAATCCTATCATCAGCGGCTCTGGCTTTTCTGAGCAAACATTTGTGGATGGCTTTGATAAATTTCCAAAAGAGAAAGCGAATCCAGGCTATTATACCAATGATATTTATGTGGCAACGCCGTTGATATTTGACACGGCCAATGAAAAAGCCCAGAAGTTCAAGGATGAATACCAAAAGAAATACAACGACGAAGATAAAAAAGAACTCCAAAAAGATAAAAAAGAACTCGACTGGTCGGCCGCTTATGCTTATGATAGTGCTATGGTACTCATTGAAGCGATAAAACGGGTCAATAAGAATATTGAAGGGAAAAAAATAAGCCTCAAAGCATATCGGCAAAAAATCCGTAATGAACTCGCCAAGTTCACCATTCATGAGGCAGTGGAAGGTACCACGGGCTTCAATTATTTTAATAAGAACCGGGATGCCCCAAAACCGGTGGCCATTGGTGTGTATAAAAACAATAACATCGTGTCCGCCTTAACTCAGTTTCAGGTGGTGCGTAATATCAATGAAATTGCTGACTTGGAGGCTGCCATCAAAGATGAGCGTGTGCTGAAGATTGGTGAGCAATACATGTACAAAACGAATGTGGTCTACACCGGGATAAAAATAAATGAAATAAGTGATTTTAAGCCGGATAATTTAACTTTTACGTTAGATTTTCATCTCTGGTTTCGCTCGGCTGGCAAATTTCAGCCCCAAGACATTGAATTTATCAATGCGTTGGAGCCGGACAAGATAGAGGCAGAATTAAAAAAGGAGCCTCTTGAAAAAAAAATTAAGGATCAGATTACCTACCGTGTTTATAGAATAAAAAGCCGTTTCAGGGCAGACTTTCGTTCCGGTCATTATGCTTATAAACAGCATAAACTCAGTGTGAATTTCCGTCATAAATCTTTAACGAGAAACAATCTGATTTATGTAACGGATGTGTTGGGCATGGGAGATGCCAATAAGGTGTCGGAACAACTGCAAAACAGTCAAGTTCTCAGCCCAGCCTCGGGTTGGTCTATAGAGAAAATCCGGTTTTTTCAGAATGTTGCTGAAAGAAATTCTTTAGGGGATCCTGAATATCTCAATGTGCAAGGCGGGAAGGTTGAATACTCTCAGTTTAATGCGAACGTTCAGATTAAAAAGAATGAAATTACCTTACGGGGAAGGATTCCCTACCCATACGCCTTAAATATGATGGTGTTAAGTACTATTTTCATCTTACTACTTAATGTTCTTTCTAAAAAAATTAGGAAGTGGTCCAAATGGGTTTGGTTTTTTCAGACCTTCTTGGCAGTTATTTTGCTGTTATCTGGTGAAGTGGTATTGGTTAAGTGGCTGTCTTCAAACGTTGAAGCGTATAACATGAAGTTTGTTATCAAGATATTTGATATCTTGTGGTGGATAATACCGGCATTTCTTCTTAATCTGGCTTCAGAAAGTTTTATCTGGACACCTATTGAGGAAAAAACCGGTCGCCTCATACCCAATATCGTCCGTCTGTTTTTGGCTTTTATTATTTACTTTCTGGCCGTTGTTGGGATCATTGCCTTTGTATATAACGAGCAACTTACCAGTATCTTGGCAACGTCGGGTGTTATCGCCATGATTATTGGTTTGGCTATTCAAATTAATATTTCCAATATTTTCTCCGGGATTGCGATTAACATAGAAAGACCCTTTAGAATCGGTGATTGGGTCAAAATAAGCAATTTTGATGAAGGCAAAATAGTGGACATTACTTGGCGGACGACTCGGCTGAAAACGAGGGCGGAATGTATTTTAAGTATTCCCAATAGTATGGCCGCGGAGTCCCCTATTCTTAATTTCGGTTATCCCGATGACGTTTACTGGTTATGGCCTACAGTCTATGTGCATCCCATGCACCCACCGACTCGCGTGAAAAAACTGCTTCTGGATGCACTGTTGTCGGCCGATAAAGCTATCAAGGATCCGGCACCGGTCGTCCTATTTACGGGTATCAATGAATGGGCTGCCAGCTACTGGGTCGCATTTTGTGCCGACGACTATGCCGATAAACATTTTATTTTAGAAGATGTCTGGACGCGGGTTTGGTTTCATCTGAATCGTGCGGGTATCACACCGGCTGTGCAGCGGCAAGAAATTCACTTGTTTAAAGGGGTTAAAGAAAGAGGCGGCGAAGAAGCCACTAAACCGATTACCCTGTTGCAGGAAGTGGATATATTCAAGCCCTTTTCTGAGGAAGCCAAACATTACCTCAGCGATAGAATACGCCGTCACCGGTTTGAGCAGGGTGATGTTATTGTCCAACAAGGAGATGCCGGCGATTCCTTATTTATTATTGTTGAAGGCGTGGTTGGCGTACAGGTGCAATCAGATGATGGAAGAACCAAGGAAGTTGCCCGTTTGGGCGCAGGGGACTTTTTTGGTGAGATGGCACTTCTGACGGGTGAAGAGAGAACCGCTACCGTGATTGCATTGGTTGATACCTATCTGTTTGAATTAACTCAGGCCGATATTGCGCCTCTAATAGAACAACAACCGGAAGTTTCCGAGCGGGTGAGTAAAGTGTTGACTCAGCGACATCAAGCAACACAATCTCAAATGCATGTTGAGGATGATGTTGAAACTGAGACAAAAGCCCCTTACTTACAAATTCTCAACAAAATTGAACATTTCTTTGGGTTGAGAGATGAACAGTGAAGTGGATAATGGGTAATGGGTACCCGAATCTGGCATCGGTTTGGCCCCCCCCTGTAGTCCCCTTGAGGGAGTAGGGGGTGAGGTGGTTAAGATATTTAAATAATTGTCTTTTATGAGTTATTTTCACAAGAGGAACAAAAGTGGGATCAACTTATAGCTCCATCGGAACTTGATTTTCACCACCCCAGGTAGGGGGCAATGCCATTAAGTTAAGAAACGTTTTTAGTGCCATGATTCTTCAGTTTTCAACTCCAAAAATTTTTATCTGAAAAACTCTAGGCACATTACTTATTTTCTTTTGGAAGGCTTAGGCCGTAAAACCATGCGCGTATTTGAAGCCCAATCATGCCAAGTCCGTCGCTGTTTGTCCACAAGGGCCCAAAAAAATCCCATCCCCAACGCTAACCATGACACGATAGCCATTGAAAAACGCAGCAAGGCTTGCTGCCAAGTGAGTGGTTCGCCATCGCGAGACACTAATTGAACCCGCCACGCTTTCATCCCTAGCGTTTGTCCGCCGTGTAACCACGGCCACGCAAAGTAAAGAAAACCGACTGTCAATAAATAAATTTGATAGGGCAAACTCACTTGTCCGTCTGTCACCGGATAGGCTAACGCGGCCGCCAAAAATAGCACTGAAAATAATAATAAACTCTCATAACATAAGACGATAAATAAACGTAATAAACTGGCTGAAGGCCATTTTTCTGGGCCCGGTGGGACTTCCATACTTGAAATCTCTCCTTTTACACATCAAACTTTTATATATTAGATTGAGGTTGGTACGAGCCAATCCTTATGGTAATTGGTAATTGGTAATTGGTTCATCTAATAAGTTTTGAAGAAACTTTTGCCTCGGCAAAAGTTTTTTTTCAAAAACCCCATTCCGAGAATGGGGTGAGGCTACTGCCTTTAACTCCAGCCATTAGCATAAGGCTAATAGTTGGACTATTCTAAAGGGGACTTGTACACTCACAAGGTTATAGGGAACGTACTTTAAAACCGTGAAAATGAAAAAACTAGACTTTGCGCCGGAATAATTTGAGCTTTTGTAAACACACCCCCTCACCCTTCTATCGATGTGAATAAATCCGACGCAAGTCCCCTCAAAGCGGGGATTTAGGGGTGTGTAAAAAGCTCAATTTATGACGAGGCTAAGTCTATTTATAAAATGAGTCGTTTACATTAACATTTTTCATTTTTCATTTTCATTGGTATAGTCCGGTTTTTAGCCGCGCAAAGTATAGGCTTAAGGACTCAGAAACTTGTTGGTTTTTAGAGGGTTTTTGGATGCATGAACCAAAACAATACAGAATCCAATGACCAATGACCAATTACCAATTGTGATACCACACCGTTCCTGAGTCGGTTAGACTGCACAAAATTGAAGATTTGGAATTCTTACACACCCCTCTATCGATGTGAGTCAAACCGTGGCAAGTTCCTCTTGAGAGGGTGTTGGGATAGGCGTTAGTGATCTCGCGTAGCGAAGAACGAAAGGTTCAAAGTTTAAGCGAGATCAGTTTCAGTTTTTATAGATTTTCAGATAATTATTTAGTCCCCTTTAGGGGACTTTCGCTTTCAGTTGGCTGCTTCTGAAAATCTATAGCCGTGCAAAGTATAAACGGAGTAATGGCTATAGCGCTTTGCCAAACTCCAGTTTGGCGCTCCAATTTGCCAAACTCAAGTTTGGCACGGTGTCTGAAAATCTGTTCAAAGGATTGTCATAAATGAGATAACATTATAACCTTAGACATTTTTTTCTTAACGTTCCATGAGAGAAAATCCGGAAAATTTTATTAAAATTGAGATGTGGTGAAAGAGCTATGGCACAGTTCCCCGACACGACGTATGATGATGATGTAGTTGTTCAAGAAGCGAAACCGAAGCTCAAGCGCCCACCGCTATATAAAGTGGTACTCTTGAACGATGATTACACGCCCATGGATTTTGTTGTTCAGGTCTTAGAAATATTTTTTGGTATGAATAGGGAATTAGCCACCCGTGTGATGTTACAAGTGCATATCAAGGGCAAAGGCATTTGCGGTACTTATACCCGTGAAATTGCAGAAACGAAAGTGGCTCAAGTTAATAGCTACGCCCGTGAAAATCAGCATCCTCTCCTGTGTATGATGGAAAAAGCATGAGTCAATTGGTAATGGGTAATGGGTAATGGGTAGGCGCTTTTTGTGGTGAAAATGGCCTTCTATGGCCCACGAATTTGGGATGAAAGGATTTGGGATGAAAGGATTAAACACTTTGTAATTCAATTACTTGCATAAGTAAAGGCACAGGGATCAATCGTGGCTACCAAACAACGAGACTTTCACCACCCCAGTAGGGGCCTCCCAAAAAATAATATACCCTTGTGAGAATTTTTAATGATTTTCGCGTCAAAAACGGGCCTAACCTAATTAACTATTTGAATTATACCCAATAATTTTTATTGACGGATTGACATGGTCCTAAATCAAAAATCGATTGGGTAAACATTTAATTTGGTACTCCCCAATGGCGAAGGGCTGTAATTACCAATTACCAATTACTGATTACCAATTACCGATTACCAATTACCCACAAAAAGAGGTCTTGAACATGTTAAGTAAAGAACTTGAATTGACCCTGAATACCGCCTTTCAGGCGGCACGTCAAAAGCGTCATGAGTTTATGACAGTGGAACATCTCTTACTGGCGCTGGTAGGTAATAAGGATGCCGTCCGAGTCTTGCACGCTTGTGCTGTGAATATGGACAGACTTAAAAGAGACTTGTCTCGTTTTTTGGAAGAAACTACCCCTAAATTGTCCAAAAGAGATCAACGGGATACGCAACCTACTCTCGGTTTTCAACGGGTGCTGCAACGGGCCGTCTTTCATGTGCAATCTTCGGGTAAAAGGGAAGTCACTGGCGCGAATGTGTTAGTCGCTATTTTCGGAGAACGAGAGTCACAAGCCGTGTACTTTCTCGAAAAGCAAGAGGTCTCCCGCCTTGATGTGGTCAATTATATTTCTCATGGTATTTCCAAAATTGACAATGGCAATCCTGATTTTTCGGGCTCGCAAGAAGATGAACAAGATGGCGAGTCGGCCCCCACTAAAAATCCTTTGGAAGTCTTTACCGTCAATCTGAATGAACAAGCGAAGGCGGGCAAAATAGATCCATTGATTGGGCGACAACACGAAATAGAGCGCATGATGCAAATATTATGCCGACGGCGCAAAAATAATCCGCTATTGGTGGGTGAAGCGGGTGTGGGAAAAACGGCTTTGGCCGAGGGCTTAGCCAAATTGATTACCGAGAAAAAAGTCCCCGACATTTTGGTAAACAGTGTTATGTATGCCCTAGACATGGGCACGTTGCTGGCTGGCACCCGATATCGCGGCGATTTTGAAAAACGCCTTAAAGCCGTTTTAGTCGAATTGGGTAAACAAACGGGCGCGATTTTGTTTATTGATGAAATCCATACCATTATTGGCGCTGGGGCCGCTTCAGGCAGTGCGATGGATGCCTCTAATTTGCTGAAACCGATGTTGGCCGCTGGTGAAATTAGATGTATCGGTTCAACGACTTATCAGGAATATCGCGGCATTTTTGAAAAAGATCGGGCTTTGTCGCGCCGCTTCCAAAAAATTGATGTTCCTGAACCGTCCGTTGAGGAGGCCGTCCAAATCCTACATGGACTTTCATCGCGTTTTGAAGAACATCACGAACTTAAATATGCGCCACAGGCCTTACGGGCGGCTGCGGAATTATCCGCTCGTTACATCAATGATAGACATTTACCCGACAAAGCGATTGATGTGATTGATGAAGCGAACGCAAAAATCTCCTTGAGGTTAACGATATTGAAGATATCGTTGCCAAAATTGCCCGCATTCCACCGAAAAATGTTTCCGTTTCTGACAAAGAAACGTTGAGAAATCTTGAGCGTGATTTGAAAATGGTGGTTTACGGCCAAGATGAGGCGATTGAAACCTTGGCAGTGGCGATTAAAATGTCGCGCTCTGGCTTAGGCAGCCCTGAGAAACCCATTGGTTCTTACCTGTTTGCCGGGCCGACTGGGGTTGGCAAAACCGAAGTGACGCGCCAATTGGCGCGTATTATGGGCATAGAACTGGTCCGCTTTGATATGTCCGAATATATGGAACGACATACGGTATCTCGTTTGATTGGTGCCCCGCCCGGCTATATTGGTTTTGATCAGGGCGGCTTACTCACCGAAGCCATTAATAAGAATCCACACGCGGTGTTGCTATTAGACGAAGTGGAAAAGGCCCACCCCGATGTTTTTAATATCTTATTACAAGTCATGGATCATGGCTCATTGACGGATACCAATGGACGCAAAACAGATTTTCGTCATGTTGTGATTGTGATGACGACTAATGCTGGGGCCGAACAAGCCAGTCGCGCTTCTATGGGATTTAGCCTACAAGATCATTCCACGGATGTCTTGGAAATCATCAAACGCAGCTTCACGCCCGAATTTCGCAACCGCTTAGAAGCCATCGTCCAATTTAAGGCCTTAGCGCCAGAAACCATTGGACATGTGGTAAACAAATTCATCCTTGAACTAGAAGCCCAATTGATCGACAAAAATGTCACCATCGAAGTGGACGAAGCTGCACAACAATGGTTGGCAAAACATGGCTACGATCCACTCATGGGTGCAAGGCCGATGGCGCGTTTAATTCAAGACAAAATCAAAAAAGCGCTGTCGGAAGAATTACTGTTTGGGAAACTGGAAAACGGTGGACATGTGCAAGTGCGCGAAGAAGACGGTGAACTGAAGTTTAGCTTTGAAAGCGCCGAGATTGCCGAAGAAGAAGCAATACTCGCTTAAAGTCCAACAGGAGTTTCATCGGAGGAGTATACTTGTCCAGATAAGTTTTGTCCATTCCTGATGAGTACTTTGATTGGGAAATAAACGACTAAATTTTGAAAAACTTGGCTTGATTCGTTAATTTCTTCATTAACTGGTTTTAGGTACAAAAGTTATCTGGATAACTATACCAAAGCTTTAGCTTTGTACGTTTCATCGGAGTACCAAAGCTTTAGCTTTGTACGCTTAAGTTGGAGTACAAAAGCTTTAGCTTTGTACAAAGTCCAAACCTTTCAGTTTGGACGGAAACAGGTGTACAAAGTCCAAATATTTCAGTTTGGACTTAACAAGCTAAATGACTGTTGCTAACTAATCTCATTAGAGAACGCAAAATGGAAACTGTCGAAATACAAGTCACGAAAGAACTTGCACAACAATTACGTTTCTATAAAAACGAATTACCCCGCCTTTTGGAATTGGGACTTCGTTTTCTTAAAACGGAAAGAATGACTCAACCAATAATTGAATCAACTTCTTTATCGTTGCAAGAGCAAACGATTAGCGTTTTGCGCCGGGCTGGTGCAACAGCCCCTGATGCAAAAAGTATTGCACAATACTTAGCAAAACCTGAAATGAAAACTCGGCAACCTATTCGTGCCGGTGGTAAACCAGCTAGTGACATGATTATTGAAGAAAGAGAGAATCGCTCATGGAACAAAACATAAGTCACGTTGACTATTTTGATAGTAGTGCTTTAGTTAAACGTTATTTGAGCGAGGAAGGTACAGATTGGGTTAAAAAACGCTGTAATGATTCAACGAGAACGATTGTTACTGCTGAGATAAGTCGGGTAGAAGTTGCTGCCGCTTTTGCGGGCAAGTTGCGAGGCAACTTTATTACTCAAAATGAGTATCAACAAATCCGAACCCAGCTAAGCCAAGATTGCCAACAACAGTATCTTTTAATACCTGTTGAAGCTTCGCGTGTAGATGAAGCGATTGAATTGACTGTTCGACAGAAATTACGTGGCTATGATGCTGTGCATTTAGCTTGTGCTTTGCAATATAACCAGATTCTTTTACACAATGGTTTATCTCCACTGATTTTTTTGACGACAGATATTGAGCTTTTGCAAGCTGCCCAAGTGGAAGGATTGGTAACGGAAAACCCTATATCGCATGGTTCTTTCCCAAACTCATGAACATGATTCGGATTTATCCTTTCATCTCTCGCTTCAGTTGGAGTACCAAAGCTTTAAGCACGCGGAGTACAACGAATTACGCGGATAAACGAATTAATGTGAGTTAGTTTGTAGTAGGCGATTCATCGCCTAAGCGTTTGTAGTTAGTTTGTAGTAGACGATTCATCGCCTAAGCGTTTGTAGTTAGTTAGTTTGTAGTAGGCGATTCATCGCCTAAGCGTTCAGAGTTTGTAGTAGGCGATTCATCGCCTAAGCGTTTGTAGTTAGTTAGTTTGTAGTAGGCGATTCATCGCCTAAAAGTTCATTTTTATTTACCATTTTATTTTTGCTATAATTTAGTTATTTTAATATAAATCAGGCGACTAACACACTATGCCACCATCACTCCTACAAACTTTACTCGGTTCATTACTAGATAGCCCCGCCGTGGTGGAGATTGCCGAAAAGGTGGGCGGAAAAGCACTGTCTATTCTCAAAGCGCATTTTACTTTCAGTGCTTATGAAATCAATCAAGCTTATTCAGACGGTTATGGCTACACTGTCGTTGCCATCAGCGTCGGATTGGCGGCGCCCGATAAAAAACTCGCCTTGACGCAAAAGATATTCAATTCCAAAATCACTCGCGAGTTTGCGGCGCAAATTGAACAGCACTATTTGCAACCTTTTGCACAACAACACGGCCTCAAAAGCGATGAGTTGCAGGCCTTTCGCAAGCAAGCCGTTAAATCACTTAAAGCGTTTGCCAAACACAAGGATAAACTCTTTCAGTTTGAACAACTCACTGATGAGGACTTGGTAGCCTTAATTAGTTATAGAGAGACTTTCGCTCTCACCGATTTAGTGCTTGAACAAATGCAGTGCTTAGAAAAGGTGGATGACACGTTGGCAGCTTTTCTTCGCTTTGAGGGATTGTTAGGCGAAAGCGTGGTGTTTTTTTTCCGTGAGCTTGTCCGTCAAGATGAGCGGCTGGAAAAAACCCAAGCGGCTTTGCAGCGCGAGGGTTTATGTATAGAGGTGCGAACTCTCCAGACGGCCTTGAAAACGGTCGAAGAGAATCTGAGCCAAGCCATATCGGAAAAGTCGGCCAATTTGGTTGAAGTCGCGCAACAATTACAAGACTTGCGAAAAACTGAGGCGGCTTGGCAAACGCGCCATGAACAATTGCTTCGTTTTAGTCGTCGCTTTGACACTCGGCTAGAAGAAATGCTGGCGTGGGCTAAAGACGTTTATTCGACGCTTGAGGAAATCCATGAGGATGTCATAGAGACTAAAGAAGAAGTTAAACTCACTAAAAGCTTGGCTGAGGAGATTTTACAACTCGTCACTAAACTGATGGCGTATCAGGGTTTATCGTCACAAGTCAAACCGCGTGATGAGTTTACTCAGCACAATAGCGAAAGTATGCAACTGATTCGGAAAGCGGCCTCACAACTCAAAGAGTTGCCGCAGCAGAATCCTGACTATAGTCGCGTCTCTATCATGGTGGGCAGTGCGTTGTCTTCGACGGGTGATTTGGAAGCGGCCGAGCGGTTATTTAGCCAAGCCATTGAAAATGCTCACAATCAGGCCGATAAGGCCTTAGCCTATTTTAATCTTTTTCAGGTGCAGTTGCGGCGCCAAGCTTACACCGAAGCCTTGGACAATTTGCAAGCTGCCATTGCTATCGAACCACAGCGATATGCGTTGCATGATATCCGCAAATATCCGTTGGAACGCTTGTTGGGTGCTGGCGGCATGGGTTGTGTGTTCTTGTGCCAAAACCATAATCGTTTAATAAGACAAAAACGGGTGGTGGTGAAGTGCTTATGGGAGAGTCTCAAGGGCACACTTGATGAGGTGTTTAAAGAACCGTTTATAATGCGCGACATCGCCGGTGATTATATCCCAGAACCGTTGGATTTTGGTTATGTGGATAGTTTTAAACAAGAACGGGCCTATTTCGTTACTGAGTATATTGACGGCGCGGTTGATGGTGAAGCGTGGTTAGAAAAATACGGCCCGATGGATTTAGAAACCGGCCTCGCTGTCGGCCTACAAATCGCTAAGGGCTTGCAGATTGCCCATGAGGCTGGCATTTTTCACCTTGATTTAAAGCCAGCGAATATCTTGCTGAAAAATACCTCCGAGGTTTCCAAAACCTCGGAGGACTCAATCTCAGTGAAAATCATTGATTTTGGATTATCAAAGGTGGCGACTTCGTTGCGGAACGAGGCGGCCGTGTCGCGGAGTCGTTCTGGATTAAGTACCTTTGGGCAAGCGGTGTTTGGTACGTTGGATTATGCGCCGCCGGAGCAGCAAGGTTTTAGTCAGTACGGCAAGCCGAGCGCGACAAGTGATGTGTTTGCGTTTGGGGCGACGATGTATCGTTTGTGGACGAGCTTAAGTCCGCGCCGTTTTTCTGAACGAAAATTGCCAGAGGTGCAAGCTTTGCGAGAGTTATTGTTTGATTGTGTTGAGGAAGTGCCAAAACAACGGCATTCCTCGGCGCGGCAATTGAGCCGTGATTTAAAAGCCATTAAAGACAACGCTGAAAAAAGGCCGCAAGCTGAACTGGCTCAACGTCGAGCAGAAGAGGAACGGAAAAGACAAGAGGATGAAAAGGCTTGGCAAAAGGCCGGTCAGCAAAATATCAAAGCGGCTTATCAAACGTATTCAGAAGGTGGCACGCTCAAACAGTATGCTGTAGAGGCGAAAAAGCGGCTACCAGCCATTAAAGAACCGGAAGAACTCGCGTCGCTAAGTCAAGCGGAACGGAAAGAGGATGAAAAGGCTTGGCAAAAGGCCTGTCAGCAAAATATCAAAGCGGCTTATCAAGCATATTTAAATGGTAATACGCTAAAGAAGTATGCAGAAGAAGCCCAAAAACGGCTACAAGTCTTAGCGTCATACCGCTATATTGACAATGGCGATGGAACCGTCACAGACAACAAAACTGGGCTAATCTTGCTAAAAAATGCCAATTGTTTTGGCCGACAGAATTGGGAAACGGCTCTGCAAAAAGCGGCTAATCTAGCTCATGGACAATGTGGCCTCTGTGACGGTTCAAAGGCAGGAGATTGGCGCTTACCGACTAAAGATGAGTGGGAGGAGATGGTGGACAAGAAATATAAAAAACCGGCACTCTCCAATGCAGCGGGTACGGATCAGTGGAAAGAAAGTGATGCGTTTCCGGGCGTGCAGTCGGGCTGCTACTGGGCGGCTACCGCGTACGCAGACGGCACGAGCTTCGCATGGTACGTGGATATCTATGACGGCGGCGTGTACGTTGCTGACAAGGTTAATACCTACTACATGTGGCCGGTGCGAGGCGGACAATAGGTTATTTGAGCCTTTGAGCCTTTGAACGCTTTCTCAAGTGGAAAGAAATCCTATTTCTGGGAGAAATCTGATTTCTCAAGAGGAATGGTAATAGCTTTTGTGAAACCGGTAGACAAGTTCATATTCAAGTGAAATCGGTCTTAGAAACAAGCGAACATCTCATTGAAACCACCGATAAAATTAAGTATGAGTTAAAAGGAAAAAATTATAATGATTTAGTATTTAGAATAAAGGAAGAAGGATATATTCCTTTAATACTGATTCTGGTTATTTTGCCAAGTGATCCCGACAAGTGGTTGCAAGTCAGAATATCTCATTATGGGCAAGTGTGCTTATTGGTATTATCCTGACAACCCTTCTGGATTAGAAGATGTTAATCCTAAAAGTACCAAAAGGATAGAGATTCCCAAGTCAAATTTCATTAACCTTGATTTTTTTGATTATATCTTTGATTATTTTGGGTGATAACATGACTCATTTAAAACTTCAATATTTGGTTGATTTTCTATTATTAATGGGCTGGATACCAGCCAATGAAGGGAATCATTTTAGAGAATATCAACCGCCTCGCCATTTAGGATTACCAGCCGATTATTTTTTAGAGCTCCCGAAAGATGACTCAAAAAATGGATTTCATAGATATGCCCAAAGAATCGTTGAAATCCTATCTAAAATTTACCATTGCAATCAGGAAGATTTACAGTTCGTGCTAGAAAAAGGGCATCACATATTTTCTATGGGGATGGACAAAAAGCATAGAGTTAATTGATAGGGGTTGATTTTATACTCAAAGTACATATAATATATTTATGATGAGCACATATAAACCTCAAAAGTTTGCCGAGTTAATAGGCTGTTCGGTAAAGACGCTTCAACGTTGGGATAGAGATGGTGTTCTAAAGGCCAACCGAACTTCAATGGGGAGAAGATACTACACTCATGACCAATACCTTAAATATTTAGGGATAAAAAATAAAGGGCAAGGCAAAGTGGTCGTTTATGCAAGGGTCTCAAGTTATGGCCAGAAACCCGAACTACATAATCAAAAAGAAGCCTTAAGAAAATATTGTCATCAACATGAAATAGTGGTTGATGAATGGTTAGAAGGAATTGCTAGTGGTCTTAACTATAAACGGCAAAAATTTAGCAAACTTTTTGAAGAAATTGAACTTGGACAAGTAAGCCATTTGATTATTGCCCATAAGGACAGGTTAGTTCGATTTGATTTCTCATTAATTGAAAGTTTTTGTGTTCGACATGGGACTAATCTAATCATTATTAATGGCGAAGAACTCTCACCAGAACAGGAATTAGTTCAAGATATATTATCCATTATTCAGGTTTTTTCAGCACGACTTTATGGTCTACGTTCTTATAAAAAGTTAATCAAAGATGCTTGTCTTAAGCCATAAAATACAGATAAAAAATCCAACGGTTAAACAGGAACGGTACTTTAGACAGGCTTGTGGAACCTCTCGTTTCGCTTATAACTGGGGTTTAGCTGAATGGAAGCGACAATACGAAGCCGGTTTAAAACCAACCGCTTTTAAAATTAAGAAGGCTTTTAATGCGATTAAACCGGTTGATTTTCCTTGGGTGTTTAATGTCACTAAATGTGCGGCGGAACAAGCTTTTGCCAATTTAGGCACAGCATTTAAACACTTTTTTAATGGTAGCGGTCAATATCCCCAATTTAAAAAGAAAGGCAGACGTGATTCATTCTATCTTTCCAATGATCAATTTAAAACCGAAGGAAACCGGATCAAGATTCCTAAGTTAGGCTGGGTCAAATTAACGGAATCTATTCGATTTGAAGGAAAAATTCTGTCAGCAACGGTTTCGAGCAATGCTGACAAGTGGTTTATAAGCATTAGCGTTCAATTAAAAACCTCGCCAGTCAAAATCAGTGAAAACCAAACTGATGTTGTCGGTGTGGATTTAGGTGTGAAAAGTTTAGCAACCCTTTCCAATGGGGAAACAATAGAAGGACAAAAGCCATTAAAGAAACTGAGTCGCCGTTTAGCCCGATTACAACGGAAGCAAGCTTCATTAACTAAGGGTTCAAAACGCAACGACAGACAAAAGTTGAAAATCTCAAAGCTTCATTATCGTATCAAAGCCATTCGTCAGGATGGTTTGCATAAGCTAACTCATCACCTTTGTCAAGATTTTAAGATCATTTGTCTTGAAGACTTGAATGTGAAAGGAATGATGAAAAACTCTAGGCTGGCTAAGGCAATAAGCGATATGGGCTTCTATGAATTGAAACGGCAATTAGGATATAAAGCCGGCCTTTATGGTAATTGGATTTCAATTATAGATAAGTGGTTCCCTTCTTCTAAAACCTGTTCCAATTGTGGTGATAAGAAAGAACTTTTCAAGCTGTCAGAACGTGTCTATCATTGCGAGACTTGTGGTTATGAAATGGATCGTGATTTGAACGCGGCTATCAATATTGAACGAGAAGGCATACGTCTTCTTGCCTAAATCGTTCCTTTATAAATACCGGGGGCTAACCGGGAATTAACGCACGGGGACAAGACGGCTCTGTTGCAAGAAAAACTTCTGGTAACAACCAGCTTGGATGAATCGTGAACTAAGCCGTGTTCACATTTGGTCACATTTTAGATAGCAGAACAATCGGAAGGCGTATAGCGAGCTTATGGTGGGTAGCGCTGCTGTTCAGATAAATATTTTGGTTGGACTCTAAGATAAATCTTGGAGCCCTTTTATATGAAATATTACCCTAATCCAGAAAATTTGTCGAGAAAATACGAGCGGTTTCAAACGTCAACATGGCCCTCAATTGACGAGGGTTGCTCCCTAATCCAAAAATATAGGAGTCCAATATGGAAAATGATGTCATCGATAAATCGATGAGTCCTCCCCAAATATTTATCTGAACATCTATATATGCGACACCCACCCCAAGGCCGTTTTTTTCCTCGTTCCTAAACGGTATTCGGGAATGACGGCAACTCAGCGAAGCGAGGCGAGCAATCGCCTACTTTGAGCTGGCCCACTAAAGGCGAGCAATCGCCTACGACGAACTGGCCCACTAAAGGCGAGCAATCGCCTACGACGAGATGGCCCACTAAAGGTGAGGTTTCATTCTCAACTGATTGAGTCGAGTGAGCGTAGAAATCAATCCGTTTAGTCCGCTAAACTTCGTATCGAAGCTACGCAAGAACATCCATTGTACTATGAGTTGAGCGCAACGGATTAGATTGAGTACAACGGATTTACAAAAAAGCCCGGCTGATTTTTGAGTTCATTGTTTTACGAACAACAATTAGGCGAGGGGATAAAGGGCTGATACTCCCTTATTCAGAATTGTTGAAAGACATACTCCATAAAGGTAAGCATGTCAATAATTGTCAATAAAATTGTTATCTGGTTTATACTAATCACTCATTATCAACTGTAGAATACCAGTGATGCGTGTACATTTTGACTTTGACCTATACTCAAGAAGGGAACAAACTGGACTTTTTGAGAAAAAAAATAACTTAAGTAACTACCGAAAAGCCCCAACGGGGCGACATTAATATAGCCTTCTGAGCGCCCCAGGACTACCGAAAAGCCCCAACGGGGCGACATTAATATAGCCTTCTGAGCGCCCCAGGAAATCTCCAAAGTGTGACTGAGGAAGGTCAAAAAGATTTTCATCTCAATGGAATAGAAATCGCTCAACATACCTTTCGGGTTGATGCCAATCAAGTCATTCCGTTGAGAGAAGCGAATTTAAAGCTGTTAAGTCAGTCTGAACGCAACTGCTTAGATAAAGCCATTGAAAATTATGGCGCGCTGTCTCATACACAACGACGATATTTAAGCCATGACACTGCATACCAATCAGCGGACATCAATGACGTTATCAGTATCGAAACCATCGCCACTACCCTACAAGACGGCGAAGCCCTGATTAAATACTTAAAAGACCCCTATCCAGGATGACAATTATGGCTATTGGTGATCATTTTCCACAAAATACTCGTCTTGAGGCCGTGCGCCGAGGAATTCATCCGGGTAGCGTGTTGTATTTATACTCCGCACGGATCGAGGCCTCGATCACAATTTGTACTTTTGGAATGAAGACAGATACGAAATCTTCTTCCACCCAAATCGATTTATCTAAAAACTTGTAGACAGAAAAGTTTAGTTTGTGGCCTTGTTGAGTATAGTCAATTGGATTGATAAACCTCCCACGTAAGGGATAACCGCAATTGAGGGCCATATGGTTGACTAGCTAAGTGCAACTTTTACCAAAACTAAAACCCGTCAATTGAATTGATAAGCATTCCACGTAAGGGATAACCGCAATTGAGGGCCATATGCTTGACTAGCTTAGTACAACTTTTACCAAAACTAAAACCCGTCAATTGAATTGATAAACATCCCACGTAAGGGATAACCGCAATTGAGGGCCATATGCTTGACTAGCTTAGTACAACTTTTGCCAAAACTAAAACCCGTCAATTGAATTGGTAGTCTCCCACCTAAAGGATAACCGCAATTGAGGGCCATATGGTTGACTAGCTTAGTACAACTTTTGCCAAAACGTCAGTTAGTCAATTGAATTGGGAATGCGAATTAATGGTTAAAATGAATCTTATAAAATCAATAACTTATAAAAACATCGTCATTGAAAATTATTTTATAAGTCTTTGTTCATTATACCTTTTTCATTTTTATACTACTACAAACGATAAACGATAAACGCTTAGGCGATGATTTGCCTACTACAAACGAAAAACGAAAAACGCTTAGGCGATAAATCGCCTACTACAAACGCTTAGGCGATGATTTGCCTACTACAAACGAAAAACGAAAAACGCTTAGGCGATGATTTGCCTACTACAAACGCTTAGGCGATGAATTGCCTACTACAAACGCTTAGGCAATGAATTGCCTACTACAAACGATAAACGATAAACGGTTAGGCGATGATTTGCCTACTACAAACGCTTAGGCGATGAATCGCCTACTACAAACGATAAACGCTTAGGCAATGAATTGCCTACTACAAACGATAAACGAAAAACGGTTAGGCGATGAATCGCCTACTACAAACGAAAAACGATAAACGCTTAGGCGATAAATCGCCTACTACAAACGGTTAGGCGATGATTTGCCTACTACAAACGAAAAACGGTTAGGCGATGAATTGCCTACTACAAACGGTTAGGCAATGAATTGCCTACTACAAACGATAAACGATAAACGCTTAGGCGATGATTTGCCTACTACAAACGAAAAACGATAAACGCTTAGGCGATGAATCGCCTACTACAAACGATAAACGCTTAGGCAATGAATTGCCTACTACAAACGATAAACGATAAACGCTTAGGCGATGAATTGCCTACAAAGGCATAGTATCTGTTTATATGTTTAGTGAAAGTAGGATTATTCACCCACACGCTTTGCTTCGCTACGCGCAACTCGTTCCCAACCTTCGGTGCCGGAAGGAGTTCAATGAGACATTAGAATGGTTCATCCCAAGGATTTTTTACCTCTATGCCCAGTTGATTAAAATCATTGACATTCCTTGTCAGCACTGGATATCCAGATTTTTTAGAAATAGCCGCGATGAGCAAATCGGGCTTCTTCTTTTTAATGCCTTGTTTTCTCCATGATATAATTTTTTCCCAGTGTTTCATATGAATGGTCAACATTTCAAGGGAAGCAAAATATTCTCTAATGTTCTTCTCATTTCTGGCGTCAATTTCTGACCATCCTAATACTTCAGCAAAAACGACTGGCGTTAACACCGGTATAATATTTCCTTGAGCAATCTGGGTTTTGAGTTTGATGAGTTCTTGTCTGCCTTCCAACAAATAAATCCAGATATTCGTATCAAATATGACGTAACGCTTCATCTACTCCTCCCTCATAGCATTTTGGAATTGAATCCCATCCGTTGATGATTGAACGGTACCAAATACAGAATCGATGGTTGGTGTTGAGTTGTGGTGGTTGACTGCATGATGAATCAGCCGTTTGACCAATTCATTAACAGTCAGATTGAGATGATGAGCTTCCATTTCTAGTTGATCGGCCAAAGTTTTATCAAGCCCTTCAATAATTAAGGTTGTCATATAAGCTTCCTAAACGGTGAATGAAAAGAAGGATGCTTCACTGGTTCCGTCCAAACCTTTAGGTTTGGACACCAGTTCCGTCCAAACTTTTAAGTTTGGACTTTGTACAAAGCTAAAGCTTTGGTATTCCAATTTAAGCTAAAGGATGAAAGAACGACACTGGTTCAGTTCAATGCAATCCTGATGGCGAGATATGCTTTCATTGCCTTGATAAACAAGCCTGAATTTTGACGATATTATTTTAACCAGTTTATTTTTATATATTTTACACATAACTGAACCCGTGCCGAAAGGACAAATCCAAGCAATAAAATCCGTCTCGATTATTAACTAATCCTTGTCGTTATTGAATTGAGGCGATAAATCGCAGCCAACAGCTAAAGCAGTTGTCTGAAAGCGAAAGTCCCCTAAAGGGGACTAAAAAATAATTATCTGAAAATCTATAACTCTAACTCTAACTGATTGAGGCGATAAATCGCCTACTACTAATTGTAGGGTGTGTGGGTGAGAGTGAATAAGGAGTCAATTTAACATGATGAAATCAGCAGCTATTTACCGACAAGCCAGTTATTGGCTTAGTGCCCATAACATTGCCCAACTTCCAGAAGAGTCTGGATTTGAGGTTGCGTTTGCTGGGCGTTCTAACGCGGGTAAATCCAGTGCTATCAATGCGATTACCGGGCAAAAGACGTTAGCACGTACCAGTAAAACGCCGGGGCGCACTCAGCAGATTATTTTTTTTAAGTTAGATGAGAGTCGCCGTTTGGTAGATTTGCCCGGTTATGGCTTTGCCAAAGTGCCGCTGGCTGTCAAACAGCACTGGCAACAGACTTTAGAACGTTATTTACACACGCGCCAATGCTTGCAGGGTTTGATATTGATGATGGATGTGCGCCTTCCACTGACGGAGTTTGATCAACAAATGCTCAACTGGTGCAGCCTTTCCAATATGCCAGTACATCTGTTGCTCACCAAAGCGGATAAACTCAGTCGTAGCAAAGGTAGCGCGGCATTACAGCAAGTGCGTAAGCATTTGGCAACCTTGTCGGGAGATATGACGGTACAATTGTTTTCCGCTTTGAAGCGCGTTGGCATTGAAGAAGCACAAACGCGTTTGAATGGCTGGTTAGAATTGGGGATTGAGAATTAATTGTTTGGTAATGGGTAATGGGTGGGGTGGTGAAAATTGTGAATTGTGAATTGTGAATTTTTTATGGTTATTTAAGTAACGATTTTTATAGAAATTTTTTTAAATGCGGAATAAAAACGGGATCAGTTTTTGGGCAAAAATCACCTTATTTTCACCACCCTAGGTAATGGGTCAATGCCATATCGTACCGCTTTTGGGTGAGGGCAACCATAAAGGATTGCCCCTACATTACATAACGGTTTGTAGGGGCAATCCCACGTGCAAAGCCCTTA